>NZ_JBHSHW010000038.1:0-95277 GCF_042653305.1 Paenibacillus sp. GCM10023252 | reverse complement strand
GCTCGACTTGCATGTATTAGGCACGCCGCCAGCGTTCGTCCTGAGCCAGGATCAAACTCTCCATAATGGTTTGTTTGTAGCTCTTAAAGACTTGCTAGCTTTATTGCTTTCCGATAAATGCTTACGAAGCAATGTTTGCTACGCAAACCTTTTATCGGGGCAGTTTCACTCGTTGTTCAGTTTTCAAAGAACAATTACTTTAACTTCTCTGCAGCATTTGTTTGCGACAGGAGTTATAGAATAACATGTCCGCTTCGTCATTGCAAGTTGTAATTAATTCCAATTAGAATTGATAATTGTAATTATATTCACTTCATGTTTGTTACCAAACATTCCATTAGAAGCAAGATTTACAATATATCACGTCTCAACAACTATTGCAACAGTTATTTTAATTATTTTGTCTTCAACCCGGTTTCTGAGGCCGGACTAATAATGTACCACTTACTCCACCATTTGACCAGAGGTATTATTTACCATGCCCTCATAAACAGAAAAAGGGCTGACCGCAGCCAGCCCCTTATCATGGCCATCCTAGGTGCGTTCGCGATCGCGGCCCTTCAGACCAGCAAGACCAATTAGACCAAGCAGACCGAGCCAGCCCCAATCGAAATCATCATCGGCTGCCGCTGCAGCTCTGTACGTGTTTTTCACAGGGTTCGTTCCATACGAATTCATTGTACCGTTGTTATTATCATACGATCTTGTTCCGTATTGCCCTGTTCCATTCATGCTTGAGCCGTAAGTCCCACTTGACTTCGTCCCGTAGTTGTTCGTAGTGGAGCTGTGATCCATCTTCTCTGCAAATACAGGAACCGCGAGTAACAGTGCCACACAAGTGAAAATCGTCAATAATGTTGCGATTTTTTTCATTCCAGCGCCCTCACTTTATCGTAGTTTTTGTTCCATGTTTGTTTTCTCCTTGTGCGCACTGTTTTATGCATCTGTAAGGGGTTCATCCAGCATCCGGCAGTACTATACACACATGAAGAGACTGCGATTATGACAAGCTATCCTTCATATGAAGAAAGGAGGTAAGCCTCATGACATCCTCTAAGAATCGCCGTGAGAACAAGTGGAATACACGAAAGCATAGTCAGCATCCTCATGGCAAAATCAAATCATTAGCAGAACTGAGCCAAGAAGCAACTAAGCAAGAGCCATAATGCTAATCTTCACTTCCAAGTACATTCTCAAATGAAAAGGACTGCACGCGATTCAGCAAAGTGCCGGATATCGCGTGCAGTCCTTATTTTCATCCATATATCTATAATACCTTGCTTAAGAAATCCCGAGTTCGTGGATGCTTAGGGGCAGCAAACACTTCTCTAGGCAGTCCTTCCTCTACAATAACACCGCCATCCATGAACAACAGCCGGTCTCCCACCTCGCGCGCAAAGCCCATCTCATGAGTCACAATGACCATCGTCATCCCTTGGCTGGCCAGACGCTTCATCACGTCGAGCACTTCCCCAACCATCTCGGGGTCAAGCGCCGAAGTAGGTTCGTCGAAGAGCATCACACTCGGCTTCATAGCAAGCGCCCTTGCAATGGCAATTCGCTGCTTCTGACCGCCGGACAATCTAGCCGGGTAAGCATCCTTCTTGTCTTCCAAGCCTACCGTTCGAAGCAGCTCCATAGCGAAGCCTTCAACATCCTGGCCCCCTTCGTTCTTGAGCAGCTTAGGCGCAAGAGTGAGGTTCTCCAGTACCGTCTTATGCGGGAACAGATTGAAGTGCTGGAACACCATACCCATCTTCTGACGAATGGCATTAAGCTCCCTCTCCCTGGACGTCACCTGCACATCCTCGAACCAGATCTCTCCTTCAGTCGGCTCTTCCAATCGATTGAGGCAGCGCAGGAACGTGCTCTTCCCGGATCCGCTGGGTCCAATCACAACGACGACTTCACCTTGAGCAATATCTGTGTCTATACCTTTCAGTATCTCATTCTTACCGAAAGATTTGCGTAACCCTCTAACCTTAAGCACTTCTCTTCAGCTTCCTTTCCAGTCGTCCAAGCAGCTTGGAGAGCGTGAACGTCATGATGAGATAGATCAGGGCAGCGACTAAGAGCGGCTCAAGCGGGATGAAGGTTACGCCGCGCACTACATCTGCATTGTACATTAATTCACCAATTCCGATTACAGATACAAGTGAAGAGTCTTTGATAATAACGATGAACTCGTTGCCGATAGCAGGCAGCATATTGCGGAACGCTTGCGGAAGAATAATATGCCGCATAGCCATCGATCTGGTCATCCCAAGGGATCGAGCCGCCTCCATCTGACCTTTGTCAATCGCATCTATACCTGCACGGAACACCTCCGACATATACGCCGCTATGTTAAGCGATAATGCGAATATTCCAGACACGAAGGCAGACATGACAATACCGAATTCAGCCAGACCATAATAGATAATGAATATTTGAACAAGCATTGGAGTCCCGCGAATGATCTCAACATAAGTAGCTGAGATTGCCTTAAGGATCCAATTGGAAGAAAGTCTCATCAGTGCTACCAACACACCAAGCAGCGTTCCCGCGATAACGGAGAAGAAGGATAGCTGCAGTGTCTTCCAAGCCCCATTAAGGAAATAGGAATAATAATCTGGTAAAAACGTAAAATCCATAATTTTATTACACTCCAATTCGCTGATTATTCAACCAGTTCATTAGCTTCTACGACAAATCTGTCGATTAAGCCGTCTTCCTTCAGTCTTTTCAGCGTCTTGTTGACAGACTCAAGAACCTCTGAATTCCCCTTCTTAATTGCAATAGCAGAGCCGCCCTCTTCCACATTCACGTTGAAAGGAATAGAGTAGTCCCCCTTCTTCGCATATTGCTCAGCAACAGGAAGCTCAACGATAATCGCATCGACACGACCCGACTTCAGCTCAAGGACGAGTTCAGTAATCTTAGACAGCGAAGTAAGCTTCGCACCTTGAATTTCCTTAGCAATTCCTTCTTGAATGGAACCCTTTTGAACACCAATCTTCTTGCCTTTAAGATCCTCGTCAGTCTTTAGCCCTGCCTTATTGTCAGCTTTAACCATTACCGCTTGCTTAGCCATATAATAAATATCAGAGAAGTCTACATTCTTCTTGCGATCTTCAGTCGGAGTCATTCCCGATATGACCATATCCACCTTGTCCGCATTCAAGGCAAGCAGCAAGCCGTCGAACTTCATATCCTGGATTTCCAGCTTAGCGCCCATATCCTTGGCAATTTCCTTCGCAATCTCAATATCGAAGCCTACAATTTGGTCCTTGCCATCGATTTTTTTGTGGAATTCATATGGAGCATAGTCAGCACTAGTTCCGAGCACGATCGTCTTCTTGCTAGCTCCTGCCCCGCTCGTATTGCCATCTCCGGCTCCTTGATTATCTTCTTTCTTCGCCCCGCAAGCGGCTAGCACAGTGACCAGCATAACAGCAAGTAATAGAAGTAATGATTTTCTCATGTTGTGTCTCTCCTCTGAGTTTGTATTTAACAGTGAACTATCCTATTATAAAAACGTACATCAATAATTACAACTATTTTCGCATAATTATTCATGTGTCTGAATGCTATACAATCAAATATATTCCAGTATTGGTTATACCTTCACATATCTCGCCAAAGGAGCATACTAAACAAATGTCAGGAAACAAGAAAACTCTATCCTCCCTAATTGATAATCACGCTGAGTCCTTCAAGCAGCTCTCTCGAACAATCGGAGCTAACCCGGAGCTTGGCCATCAAGAATTCAAGGCGAGCGCCTTGCTCATCAAGGAGCTGGAACGCCATGGATTCACAGTTGAGCGGCAGCCGCTAGGTCTCACAACTGCGTTCATTGGCTCCTACACCTCAAGTAAGCCGGGACCGACTGTCGCCTTCCTGTGCGAGTATGATGCCTTGCCTGATCTGGGTCATGCCTGCGGACATCATATGATCTGTATCATGAGTCTAGCAGCTGCCGTCGGTCTGAAGGGTGTATTAGATGAACTCGGCGGAACCATTCGAGTATATGGCACACCGGCTGAGGAGACGAAGGGCGCGAAGGTCCCGATGTCCGCCGCCGGGTTATTCGATGATTGTGACTTCGCCTTAATGGCTCATCCTTATTATACCTTCGAGCGGTCTGGGAACTCACTTGCACTCGATGCCATCCAGTTCGAGTTCTTCGGGCAAGCCGCTCATGCAGCTGCATCCCCCTATGAGGGAGTGAATGCGCTTGATGCTGTCCTTCAATTATTCAGCAGCGTGAACGCCCTTAGACAACAGACGCGGAGCAGCGCGCGCCTGCACGGCATTATTGATCATGGCGGGAGTGCTCCTAACATTATTCCCGATTATGCTTCGGCCAAGTTCTACGTTCGCTCGCATTCCAGAGCTTACACCGATGAGTTGACCGCGAAGGTCATTCGCTGCGCTGAAGGAGCGGCTCTTGGGACCGGGTGTACGCTTCAG
Source organism: Paenibacillus sp. GCM10023252 (assembly GCF_042653305.1). NCBI lineage: Bacteria > Bacillati > Bacillota > Bacilli > Caryophanales > Paenibacillaceae > Paenibacillus > Paenibacillus sp. GCM10023252. Next base: position 90,825 of record NZ_JBHSHW010000038.1, on the reverse strand, counting down.
ATGAACAACTATGAATACTCCTATGACGAGCTTCATACGAACCGGACCCTCTCCGACCAGTTCACTGCGAATCTAATGGAAGCAGGAGTCTCTCCGGAGGAGATTGGGTCCGGTCAAGACCATGGTTCCCTAGATCTGGGTAATGTATCCGCTCGATGTCCAGCCATTCATCCTTATGTGAAGGTGGTGGAGGAGCGGCTGCTGCTCCATACGGAAGGCTTCCGCGATGCAGCTATGACAGAGCAAGCACTGGACCGTATGATCTTCAGCGCGAAGGTGCTGGCAGGAACCGCTTACGACGTATTCCACAGTCCGCAGCTGCTCGCAGCCATACGTGAGGAATTTGAAGCTTCACGTCTGCTGCATTAATCACTTGAATCCCTCTGCACAACAAAAAATGCCGCCCGCGATTAACGCGGAACGGCATTTTTTAATTTTTACACAGGAACAATCCCTAGTTATTGAACTCAACAGCCTTGCCCGTACGGGAGGATTCATAGATCGCTTCAAGAATCTCGGATACGACAAGCGCCTGCTCAGGAGTTACTACGAGATCCGTGTCGTTCTTAACGGCACTGATCCAAGTATGGGCTTCCAGGTCCGATGCATTGTCGGATGAGGCACCGTCGTAGAACGCCACGCCGCCGCTGTTCATCTCAACCTTGTTCACATACAGACGGCTGTTGTGCTCACCATTGAAGCGCAGCCCGTCCTTCATGTCCGCGCCTGCCTTCGTGCCGTGCAGGGACACCTTCGCCTCGTCAACCTCAAGGGAATTCAGTGCCCATGAGGATTCAAGTACGATTGAAGCTCCGTTCTCCATCGTAATCATGGCGAATGCGGAATCTTCAACCGTGAACTTCGCTGGATCCCAAGGACCCCAAGCGTTCGCTGCATTCTCTGTCTGGGACAGCTTGTGGTAAGTACGGCCTAGGACCGTCTTCGGCTTGTAGTTGTCCATCATCCACAGCGCTAGATCAAGCGCATGGGTACCGATATCAATAAGCGGGCCTCCGCCTTGCTTCTCCTCATCGAGGAATACACCCCAAGTAGGCACGGCACGACGACGGATCGCATGGGCCTTCGCATAGTAGATCTCGCCCAGCTCACCATCAGAGCATGCTTGCTTCAGATAACGGCTGTCAGCACGGTAACGGTTCTGGTAGCCAATGCTAAGCTTCTTCCCGGTACGCTTAGCCACTTCCAGCATACGGCGTGCATCCGCTGCTGTCTTCGCCATCGGCTTCTCGCATAGGACATGCTTGCCTGCCTCAAGAGCTGCAATCGTGATCTCTGCATGGGAATCATTCGGCGTACATACATGAATGACATCGATCGTTGAGTCACTTAGCATGGAGGTGTAATCTTCGTAGACAGCAGCGTCAGCCGTACCGAACTTTGCCTTCGCTTCCTCTGCTCGTCCAATCTCAAGGTCACAGAATGCGACCATTTCTGCATCATTTACTGTAGCCAGGCTTGGCATATGTTTGCCGTTTGCAATTCCGCCGCAGCCGATAATTCCTACACGTACCTTTGACAAGGAATTCACCATCCAATTTCTTTATATTATTGACACTTCATCGTACTCATACTTGCTTATAGGTTACATCAGGCACTACAATAAGTATATCATTGAAACTAGACAATCTTTTATGCGATTTTGGCAACAGGGGGATCTTGGTATGGAAGTCTTTAATGAGAAGGTAGCTTATGAGAACCCTCTTTTGTCCTTGCGCGTGTTTCAGCCTAATCGTATTCGGGAAGGCTTTACGAACTGGCATTATCACAGACAGCTTGAGATGCTCCTTGTTCTGGAAGGCAAGCTGGATGTCTATCTGGAAGAGGAAGAGTTCCATCTACAGGCAGGAGATGTGATGCTGATCGGGGCGTCGCAGCTCCACCGAGACCGCAGTCAAGGCGTTCTTAACTATATATGTCTACAAGTGGATATCGAACAATTTTTTGATCAGAGCACGATTCCTTATATGCGTTATTTTGCCGAAGGTCAGAATCCACTAAGTCAAGCCAACTATATATTCCAAGAGAATATAGAGGTGAAGAATCGTGTCACAGATTGCGTGAGAGAGATTCTTGCTGAAGCGACTCGCAAGGAGACTGGGTATGAGCTGGCGGTGAACATGCTCATTAAGCAGATTCTGCTGCTGCTGCTGCGCAATGACACCCGCAACGTGCTGGTTCGGCAAGAAGACTTCGAGAGGCTTCGGCTGAAGTCCGTGCTTGATTATGTCGAGGATCATCTGATGGATCGAATCCAGGTTGAAGAAGTATGTAGAATCGCGAATATGAGCTACTATTATTTCGTGAAGTTTTTCAAAAAGTCGATTGGCCTGTCCTTCACCGAGTATGTGAACTATCGCAAGATCAAGTGGGCTGAGCGCATTCTGCTCACGAAGGATCTGAGCATCTCCGCCGTAGGAGAACGGATAGGTATGCCGAACATGGCCCACTTCTACAAGATGTTCAAGAAGTACAATGCCTGCTCTCCGAAGGAGTTCCAGCGCAAGATGTTAGCGTGGAAGGGGCAATAATTCAGTGCTGCCCTGGCTAGGACAATAAGAAAAGAAGCTCGTTCACCTAACCCTTAGGTGTAACGAGCTTCTTCGGCATAACCAGCTTATAGCCAACGCCGCGAATGGATTCAATCTGCACAGATTGCTGACCGAGCTCCAGCTTCTTGCGCAAGGAACTGACGTGAACGTCTACCGTACGCTGTCCCCCGATATAATCGAAGCCCCATACGACATTCATCAGATCATCTCTCGTAATGACCATTCCCGGCCGCTGAACGAGGTAGAGCAGCACTTCGAATTCCTTCGGTCTAAGAGGTACGGTCTCTCCACCGAGCACTACTTCATACTTCTCCGGATAGATGAATAAGTCACCTGCTGTAATGACCTTCTCCGGTGTATCTGCAGGCTTCGCATCATCGAGCTGCGTTCTCCGCAGTACAGCAGATACTCTGGCGAGCAGCTCCGCCACTCCGAACGGCTTCGTAATGTAATCATCTGCTCCATGCTTAAGGCCTTGAACAACCTCTTCCTCCGCATTGCGTGCAGTCAGAATAATGACGGGAATTCGAATCCCATTCTGCCTGAGCCGTGTCAGAATCTCGAAGCCGTTCATGCCCGGCAGCATAATATCTAGTATAATGAGATCGAAGCTGCGACCAAGCGCGGTCTGCAATCCTTCCGCACCATGGTCGATTACCGTCGTCTCATACCCTTCCTGCGACAGATTGTACGACAGAAGGCGTGCTAATGTCGGTTCGTCTTCGATTACAAGCACTTTATGCGACATAAGTACCCCCAGCATTCGCGTATTGGCCCCCTTAACAGACGGCCCCGCGTCATTCTTACTTGTCATAGACAAGCTTATTTTATCATGATTTCGTGAAGAATGGGTAAATGAATTTCGATGAATGCTGCAGCGCACAGCCATTCCTCTATTGCAGTACAGGAAGAATGATGGTGAATGTCGATCCCACGCCTACCGTACTGTCTACCGTAATCGTGCCTCTATGGAGCTCGACTAGATGCTTCACTATCGATAGACCGAGCCCAGTGCCGCCTGAACTGCGTGATCTGGCCTTGTCCACCCGGTAGAACCTCTCGAAGATTCGCGGCAAGTCCTTCTTCGGAATGCCTATTCCGGTATCGGATATCTCAATTCGGATATGATCCTCTCCCAGGCTCTCCATCTTGACCATGACCTTGCCGCCTTCAGGCGTGTAATTGATTCCATTCGACATCAGATTCATCATAATCTGCCTGAGCCGATCCTCATCCGCTTCCACATACAGCCCGCTCTCCTGCTGCACCTGAACATGAACGAGCTTGCGAGCCGCCTCCGACTCCATGAGCTTAACCGTCTTCTCCATGAAGGAATCCATCTCAACTGGTGAGAAGATGAGCGGCACTCTCCGGGACTCAATCTTGGACAGCTCGAGTATATCTCCAATCAGCCTGTTCAAGCGGTCACTCTCGTCGAAAATAATCTGAAGGAAGGAACGAGCCGTCTCTTCATCCTTGACCGCGCCGCCCAGAAGAGTCTCTGCGAATCCCTTCACAGCGGCGATAGGCGTCTTCAACTCATGGGAGACGTTCGCCACGAACTCGCTTCTCATTCTCTCAAGCCGCCGGATCGCGGATACATCCTGAAGCACGAGCAGCACGCCAGAGAACTCATGGCCCTCTTGCTCGATAGGCACGAGATTAAGCTCAAGCAGCCGTTCCTCAGGGAAGTAGAAGGTAATCTCCTCACGAATATGCTCCTTAAGCTCCAGGCTCTCCTGAATAATCTGCGACAGCTCGTATTGCTGCTTCGCTTCCGCATAATGCCGCCCAACGAGCTCCCTCGCTGAGAAGCCAAGCACCTCTTCCGCACGGCGATTCATTAATTGAATCCGACCCGTCCGGTCAATCATGACGACACCGTTAATCATGTTGTCCAGGACGCTCTCCAGCTGACTCTCATTCTCCCGAATACGGGTCATCTGAACATGAAGGGAATCGGCCATCGCATTAATGGCATTGCCAAGCTCCCCTATCTCGTCCTGCTTGACAACCTTGACCCTTGCCCGGTAATCCATATTCTTGATTCGCTTCGCTACCTTCGTAATCTGCTCCAGCGGGCGAGTGAGGCTCAGGGCGATTCGGTAGCTGGTCAATGCAGCAGCAATGAATAGCAGCATTAGTCCCCCAATTAGGACAACCCACAGCTGGCGAATGCTGTCCTCTACCTGGTCGAGACTCATAGCAAGGCGAATAATATCTGCATTCGGCGAGTCCGAGGTAGGGATGGCTACATACATCAAGTTCTGATTGACGGTATCACTCTTGCGAATGGCACGTCCTACTCCCTTAGTATGTGCCTCCTCAATCTCCTCCCGGCTGTCATGATTATCCATCGTATCCGGCTCATGATCGGAGTCCCCGAGCACGGTTCCATCACCGCGCACGAAGGTGACTCGCGCCCCGGTGAAGCCCTTCAAGCTCTTCGCTTCCTCCGTGAAGTAAGGGAACAATTCGCTAAGCTCACCTTGCTTCCACTCCATCTTCGCCAGAATAATCTTCATCTCTCGAATCATACTGTCTTCCAGCGCATTCAAGTGATTCTCCTTGAAGGTCTTCGCCATAATCAGTCCCGCCGCGCTCACCGACAGCGCGATCATGATAATCATTATGAACGTCAACCGGTTGCGAAAGCTGTTCAATAAGTCCCTCTCCTTACGCTGCTTGTTTTACTGACAAGGACTATCGTACCTACCTTCCAGGGGTTACGCCAGCTTTGTTTTTGTTAAGATTGTGTAAAAGATAATGGTGAACGGTGGCGAGCGGCTGCTGAATAAGGATGGACAACACGACCGGCACCGCTGCAAGCGGACTGAAATACGCTAGTGCAAGGACTATCCCTAAAGATATGTTCCTCATTCCGGTTGCATAAGATACGGTGATCTGGGTCTCTCTAGCGTCTGATCGCATCGTCCCGATATACCCCACTCCGTAACAGATTCCGACCAGGACGATTACTAGCGGAATCAGCTTCATCATATCCTCTTGCAGCTGTGCCATATGAGGGGCAATCGCAGAAGCATTAAGCGCAACAACGGCAACGAAGCAGAGCTTCGAGAGTGGAGCCGAATAAGGCTTGACTGCCTCCTGCAGCTTGCCTCGGCTCAGTTCATACAGCCCAATGCCCAGCAGCGTAGGAAGAACGATAATGAGCAGCAGATCCATCATCATCGGACCTGGCTTCACTTCAATGGCAGTATCGAATAGCAGTTGAATGGCTATAGGCACAACGATAGGACTAAGCAAGGAATCAAGCACGACCATAGCGAGCATGAGCGGTACGCTGCCTCCTGACATGCTCACCCACAGCACGGTAGATACACCAAGTGGAATAATGGTGAACAACACAAGGCCAATCACATAGGGTGAATGTGCACCGAATAAGGCTGCACCTAGACCATAAGCAATCGCCGGCGACAGCAGATGAGCGAGGAAGAAGGTCCATAGCATAATGCCAGGACGCTTCATGACCGTACGCAGCTGCTCCACTCCACAGCCTATCGCCATCGTCAATGTAACATAGGCGAACAGGTAAGGGACTGCCTGAATGAGAGGCTGCAGCTGAGTGGCAAAAAAGAATCCCAGGACTAAGGATCCTGGGATGATCAGAAACATCCACCGTTCAAAAGTGGCATTGAAGGCAAGGCCTAGCTTACGCGTAACGCATCCCTCTCTCTCTCTCTCTCTCTCTCTCTCTCTGCTCCGTCCCTTACTTGAAGACGGGCTCGCGGAACTCCGTCAGCTTGGCGAATGAATCCTTCTCAACGTCCGCATGCAAGCTGTTGCCGTGAGAGTCCATCGTCACAATCGCTGCGAAGCCTTCTGTCTGCAGATGCCACATGGCTTCCGGAATGCCGAACTCCATGAAGTCGACGCCGTTCACTGCCTTGAAGCATTCTGCATAATATTGTGCCGCACCGCCGATGGCGTTCAGGTATACTCCGCCATGCTCTTGCAAGGCAGCGAGCGTCTTCGCTCCCATACCGCCCTTGCCGATGACAGCGCGGATGCCGAACTTCTTAATGATGTCTCCTTGGTAAGGCTCCTCGCGGATACTCGTAGTCGGTCCTGCCGCCTTCACATGCCAGCCCTCTTCATCCTTCATCATCACAGGACCACAGTGGTAGATGACCGCACCATTCAGATCTACAGGAGAATCATGATTCATGAGATAGCTATGAAGCGCATCGCGGCCAGTATGCATCTCGCCGTTCAAGATGACAATATCGCCAACACGAAGGGAACGGACGTCCTCTTCCGACAGCGGCATGTTCAGAACAACTTCACGGCTCTTCGGCGCATCTTCACCAGCGGATGCAAGCTGATCCGCGGACTCCGCAGCAGTCGCTCTCTCATCCTTCATCGCCACTTCAGTGCCTGAAGGATAGATCCACTCGCTGATCTCACCGGTCTCTGCGCTGAGCAGTACACCCTGACGGCGGTAAGCCCAGCAATTGTACGCAACCGATACGAAGAAGCTTGCAGGCAGACGATTCATGACACCCGCCTTGCAGCCCAGCAGCGTAACTGATCCGCCGAAGCCCATCGTGCCGATGCCAAGCTTGTTCGCATTGTCCAGCACGTACTCTTCCAGCTGAGCCAGCTCCGCAATCGGGTTCACATCGTCGACTGCGCGGAATAGCTGCTGCTTCGCCAGCTCGTAGCCTGTCGTGCGGTCACCGCCGATGCCGACCCCAATGAATCCGGCGCTGCACCCTTGTCCTTGCGCTTGATATACCGCATGCATGACGCACTTGCGAATGCCGTCCAGGTCACGCCCTGCCTTGCCAAGTCCTTCAATCTCCATCGGCAGGCTGTATTGAATATTCTTGTTCTCACAGCCTCCGCCCTTCAGGATCAACCGAATATCAATCTCTTCCTTCTCCCACTGCTCGAAGTGAATGACCGGTGAGCCGGGCCCCAGGTTATCTCCCGTATTAGCACCTGTCAGCGAATCTACGGAATTCGTGCGAAGCTTGCCATCCTTCGTTGCTCTGGCAATGGCGCTGCGAATCTTCTGCTTCATAATGATCTGATTCGCTCCTACCGGCGTATGAACGATGAAGGTAGGCATGCCTGTATCTTGACAGATGGGAGAGACCTTCGTCTCGGCCATCTCTATGTTATTCGCAATCGTTGATAGAGACATACCCGCACGGGTTGCCCGATCCTCGGCTTCGCTCGCTGCTCGAATGGCCTTGCGAACGTCACCCGGGAGGTTGGTAGAGGTTTCAACTATTAGCTTGTACACGCTGTCTTCGAAGTGCTGCATCGTTACGTAAGGCTCCTCTCTAGTCGCTTATCTGGTTTACCCTTATAATAACATAGACAGAACCGCGATTCATATGTCTGATAGACGAATTCATAGAGCAAGAGAAGGAGCGGAAGCCGCATTGGATAGTCATTTCTACGCCTACATGTATAGACTTAAGTACATCGAACGTTGGAGCTTAATGCGCAATACCACCCGTGACAATGTCGCCGAGCACACGTTCCACGTCGCTCTGCTGGCCCATATGCTATGCGAGATCGGGAATCGGGTGTATGGCAAGCAGCTGAACTCCGACCGAGCCGTTACACTAGCCTTGTTCCATGATGCAACCGAAGTGTTCACCGGCGACATTCCGACGCCGGTCAAGCATCACAACCCTAAGATGCTGGCCAGCTTCAGGGAGATTGAAGCGATGGCGGCAGAGCGGCTGCTAAGCATGGTGCCTGCTGAGCTTCAGCCGTCCTACGAGCCTCTGCTCATTCAAGACGCGGCCGAGCACGAAGAAGCCGCCCTCATACGAATGGTGAAGGCGGCCGACTTGCTTGATGCTTATCTGAAGTGTGTGTCTGAATTGTCATCCGGCAATCGTGAATTCGCCGTGGCTAAGGGTCAGACGGAGCTCGCGCTCGCGAAGCTGGGCATGGATGAGGTCGAATGGTTCCTCTCTCATATGGCCCCATCTCTAGGCATGACGCTGGATGAGCTGAGCGCTGAGCCTTAAGCCTGAGGGAGTGGCACGATGCACCAGATGCTCATGTACCAACCCTCTCCTTGGCCGATTACTCCGATGCTATTGCCCAGCTCCACCCATAGGGGTAGGCTGGCGAGAGCTCAAGCGGCAGCCGGCCGAGGGGCTGAAGCTCTCCGGCTAATGCCTTAGCCGCTGAAGCAAGCGCGAGCGACCTGCATTCATAGACGGCTAGATAGACAGCGGCATTCGGATAGACCGTCAAGTCGAGCGGATTGCGGACGGATACCATAACGCACCGTTCCCCCGCTAACCGGATAACCTCCTCAGCGATACGACGCTCTAGCGGATGCTTAACGGCATCATAGGTAGCCACGATAATCTGGTCGAACGCTTCAAGGCTTGCGAGCGGCTCCGTGCTGCTCATGATGCGCTCGGTGAGCCTAGTGAAGCCCTGCTTCACTAGGCTGGCTCCGAGCGTTCCATCGCCTGCCAGCATCTCATCGGCTTCCGAGACAGGAACAATATCCGGCCACAGCACGAGCGTCTTCGCGTCCTTGCTGAGTGGTAGCAGTCCCATCTCATCCTTCACTAAGGTGACGGAAGCCTCGCTCCAGCGCTGCGCGACTGCCCGATGCTCTGGTGCAGCTAACTGCCCTGCCACCTCTTCCCATGGCTGAAGCTCATAAGTGAGAGTCCTTCTCTCCTTCAACCTGAGAACACGGCCTGCAGCCTCCTCCACACGGGACAGCGGCAGCTCGCCGCTCTCCACCGCTGCAATGACCGCTTCGATTGCTGCACGCTGCTTCTCTAACGTATGGCTCACGAGCACCATATCTGCTCCAGCCTTCAGCGCCATGACAGCTCCCTGCTCCGGTCCATAGAACGTATCAATCGCATTCATCTCCAGGCAGTCCGTGACGACGACCCCATCATAGCCAAGCTCCTCGCGAAGCAGCCCTGTAATGACCGGTTCAGATAAGGTAGACGGAACTCCAGACGGATCAAGCACAGGCAGGCATACATGAGCCGTCATGATGACATCGGCCCCAGCCGAGATAGCCGCGCGGAATGGAACGAGCTCTACCGCGTCCAGCCGTTCACGGCTGTGGGCAACGACCGGCAGATCACGATGGGAATCCACATCTGTATCTCCATGACCTGGGAAGTGCTTGACCGTAGCCGCAATGCCCGCTGACTGATACCCGAGCACAGCAGCCGTACCGAGCCTGCTTACCAGATCGGGACGATCGCTGTAGGACCTGACATTAATAACCGGATTATTCGGATTATTGTTCACATCAAGGCACGGAGCGTAATTCATGTTCACTCCGAGCAGCCGCAGCTCCTCTCCACATACACGCGCAGTCTCTCGCGCTCCTTCATCAGATCCTGTCGCTCCGAGGGCCATATTGCCGGGCATCAGCGTTACTCCCTCGACTAGTCGGGCAACCATCCCTCCCTCCTGGTCAATCGCAGTGAACAAGGGCGGCCGCCCGGCATCCTCCGCAACCTTCTGTATAGAGCTGGACAGCGTGTGCACCTGCTCCGCGTTCATAATATTCCTGGAGAAGTAGATCGTTCCCCCTAATCCATATTGCTCAATGAGCTCACACAGCCCCTCGCTTGCTGTATGTCCGTGGAACCCGCATACGAACAGCTGTCCCACCTTATCTCGCACCGTCCAGCTCGCTATATCGGTCATGTTGCTAACATCAGGTCTTCGCTGCTCTCCCATGTTACCCTCCTGCTAATAAGCTCATTTCCTTCGTATAGATACCAGATCAAGACTGCGGTTCAGAGCCGCTCGTCTCCACTTCCGCTACTGCTTCCAGCCCCGCTTGGCGCTTCAGTCGATAATCGGTAGGATTCTCGCCCGTGTACTTCATGAATACCTTCGTGAAGTATCGCCGCTCCGAATAGCCCACTTCCTTCGCAATCTGAGCGATGCTCTTCTGCGTAGCGGCCAGCAGCCCCTTCGCACGCTCCATCCTCTGGCGAGTCACATATTCGATGAACGTCTCGCCGAACGTCTGCTTGAACAGCAAGCTGAAGTACGATGTGCTCAGCCCAACCTTGGTTGCTGCTTCCTCCACGCTCATGTCCCGGTACAGGTTGCGATCCAGATACAGCTTCGCTTCGTGCATGGACCGCTCGGATTGCTTCTTCTTATCCATAGACTTGTCTGCTACCGCATTCGTCACTTGACGAATGACCGACATCAAGTCGGTGATGCAGAATCGTCTATCCAATCGGCGCCACAGCGTATCTTCCTGCTCCTTCGTGAAGACCCCCATCTCCTTCATCTCCCGCATTAGCTGCAGGACAAAAAACTGCAACGTCGGCTGAACACGCGTAGCCGAAGGCTCCCCTAAGCCTTGCAGGTGCCTCGTCATCTCGTCCAGAACCCCGTCTATAGCGGATGCATCGCCTCTCTTCACCGTTACGATCATCGTCTCGGCTATATCCCAGAAGGCTTGCTCCTGACCGGATGCTGAAGGTGAACTGGCGGGGTAGAAGGCAATCGGACGATGGTTAGGCGTAATCTGCATCCCCTGCTGGACCAGCTTATAAGCTTCCGCCAGGTTCATGACAGAAGCATATTGCTGATAGATTCCAGCGTATAGGCTCAGCTTCACATTGCTCTTCACCGTCTCGAGCAGCAGATTGGTCCATTCCGTAATGGCAGAGTGATTATAGAGCTCTTCCCCCTCCTGGTGAATGAGTACACACCATTCTCCATCACGAATCTGAATGACTGCATGGTCGAGCCCGTGCTGATCCAGCTTCTCTCGAAGCACATTGCAGACAGCGAAGTTCCACAGCTTGCGCTCCTTGTCCGACCAGTCGCGCCAGTCCTTCGCATTCTCAGCTCCAATGTCCAGATTCAGCACGATGAGCACATGCTGCTGCTGGCGGAGCTGCTGTTCGTCCCCTGCGATGAGCCAATGCTCGGCCGTTACATCGGTATAATCCATGATGATGTCGTAGAGAATCTTCTCTCCCGCAAGATCAGCAATGCGTCCGATCTTCCTATCCTGCTCATCCTGCTGCCTGCGCCGATTGCGCTGGCTTGTCATGACTCTCGCAATGACGCCGGTCAATTCATCGTAAGGGATCGGCTTCAGCACATAATCCTTCACCCCGTATTGAATGGCCATCCGAGTATAAGCGAAGTCCTGGTAGCCCGACAGCATGATTACTTCGCAATCTATGTTCGTCTCCCGAATCTGTCGAACGAGCTCCAGTCCATCCATGACCGGCATGCGGATATCGCATAATAGCAGATCATATGGAGTCTGCTGAAGCAGCTGCAGGGCTTCCATGCCATTCTTCGCTGTAGCAGGGACTTCCAGACCGAGCATCTCCCACGGAATGACCTTCTGCAGGTTGCGAGTAATATGGGGTTCATCATCGACCAACAGTACACGACCGCTCATTCTACCCCTCCTCTGCTCTTCGGAATTGTACAGCGTATGACGGTGCCATACCCCTCTTCACTGCAGATCATTAAGCCATACGCGGAGCCATAGTGAATGCGGAGCCGATCCGCCACGTTGCGCAGACCGAGACCCCTGCGCTCGCCGAGCTCTGCCGCATCTCCATGCCTCTCCATCGCATCAGGCTGATGAGCAGAGAACTTGCGGAGTGTCTCTGCGGACATACCTGTTCCATTGTCCTCAATCAACAATACGAGCTGATATCCTTCGGAGAAGACTTCAATGGTAATGACACCAATGCCATCCTCGAATCCTTCGAAGCCATGCTGGATGCTATTCTCAACGAGCGGCTGCAGCGTCAGCTTCAGAATGGAATAATCAAGCGTATCCTCCGCAGCTTGAATCGTATACGTGAACAAGTCTTCGAATCGATACTTCTGAATCTCGAGATAGCTGCGAACATGCTCAATCTCTTGGTGCACGGAGATCTCCTCCGATTGATGCATGCTTGTACGGAGCAGATTGCTTAGCCGTCGAACCATCTGCATAATCTTGCCCCCCTCGTTCTGAGCGGCTAGGGCGTTAATAGATTCTAGGGTGTTGAAGAGAAAATGAGGCTTAATCTGAGCCTGCATCAGCATCATCTCCGCATGCTGCTTGCGCTCCTGCTCTTGGCGCACTTCGCTGAGCAAGTAGCCGATTCGCTCCACCATGCTGTTGAAGCTGTTAGCGAGCAGCACCGTCTCGTCCTTGCCATGGGCGGTTACCCGGATATCGAGCAGTCCTTGCTCGACTAGACGCATTTTGCGAACAACCTTAATAATGGATCTGGCCACTCGGGAGACGAAGAACACATTGAATAGAATGGCAGACAGCAAGCACATAATCGTAATCGCACCAATCCACTGAATGAATCGTGTGCTCTCGTTGGTTAGTGACTCCCATGACTTCACGGAGATGAGAATCCAGCCGTTCCGGTCCAGATTGTAGGAGGAGACCAGACTGTCCTCTTCCTTGAAGGTCATTCGCGCGCTGGCGTAGCCTTCTGCATCCTGGGGCAGCGGGACACCGGTGAACTGCTCAATGCTCATGCCTTCGCTCTCATGCCGGCTGTCCAACAGAATGAGTCCTTCGCTGTTGACGATGACATACTGGGACTCCTCCACATTCTCATTCACCTGAGGAGACAGGAAGGTCCGCAGCATGCTGTACACTTCCTCGGTCTTGTACTGCGTAATCATGATGCCAAGGTCATTGAAGGAATCCACATCCTTAACGACGCGCATCTGCGTGAACAGCGGAGGCTCTACACCGGTCAGCTCCTTCTGCTCATGAGGTCCAATCCACAGCGGCCGCCCTCCGAGCTTCATGACCTCCTGGTAGAGCTTATGCTCCTTGAGCAGCTCGTAAGCGATTGGCTTGAAGGTCGTCGGATCATTGCGGAAGGCGCGGAACATCGTGCCGTCTCTTGCGTAGAGCACCACGTAGCTGACCGCAGGATGCTGGAACAGTATCCTCGTCATCTCCTTCTCCGCTTGGTTGATCGCAATAAGCGTGCTCGCATCATCCCTGGAGAAGGTGCTGTACTTCAGCGTATCCTGCACTTCTGCACTCGACAGACTGTTATCGGACAGCTGATCCAGCTCGCGGAAAAAATAACGGATATTGCCCCCTACTGCCTTGAGCGTAAGCTCTGTCTGCTCACTGTACTTCTCCTCAAGCAAGCTCTCCGAATTCAAGAACGACACAATGCCGAGCAGAATCATCGGAATGACGATGAGGAATATAAAAGCAACCATAAGCTTAGGTCTTAAGTTCAAGGCAGTATCTCCCCCGCACAATCTATTGGTGTATGGTCTTGGTCTTGGTCTTGGTCTTGGTCTTGGTCTTGGTCTTAAAGGTTGCTCTTCACGCTGCAAGCGAAGGGCAACTCGAGCAGATGCAGCCTTTTTTTCGTTCCTCCCCTACCTTATCATCTCTGTTCGTTCAGGGGGAGGAATGAAAAACGCTGCAGCTGCCGGGTTGCCCGGAGCGCCTAGCCTTTCACACTCCCAGATGTCATCCCTTCGATAATCTGCCGCTGCAGGAAGAAGTAGATGACAAGCACCGGTATGATGCTAATGATTACGGCAGCCGAGAGGGAAGCGAAGTTCGTACGATAGCCGTCATTGAAGGTCGCCATGCCAGTCGGGAGCGTCTTCAGCGACTCGGACGTGATGAACAGCTGAGATAGAATATATTCATTCCAGTTCGTGATGAAGTTAAGGATAAATACGGTAACCAGAGCCGGTATCGAGATCGGCAGGATAATTCTGCTGAACAATCCCGTTGCTCCAAGGCCGTCCATTATGCCCGCTTCCTCCAGCTCAGATGGAATGGACAGCATGAAGGCATAGATAATGAACACCGTTATGGGCAGCGCATACGTGCAGTATACCAGAATGAGCGCCCAATGCGAATCATATAGACCGATGCCCTGAATCAAGCGGTACAGCGGGATCAGCATCGCACCATGAGGTACAATCAGACCAAGCAGAATGAATTGGTAGATCCACTTATTCGCCTTGGCGAACTTCATCCTCGAGAGCGCGAATGAAGTCATCGCTGCGAAGAGCAGCGTGATGATACATGCAGCAACAGTCACGATTAAGGAGTTGAAGGAATATCCGCTAATATTCGCCGTCTCCCATGCTGCCTTGTAGTTCTCGAAGTGGAAGGAAGAAGGCAGCGACCAGGTATTCATCGTAATCTCACGATTAGTCTTGAAGGACGACATGAGCAGCCAGACGAGTGGGAACAGCAATACGATGACATAAGAGGACAAGAAGATGTGCATGAGCCACTGGGTATTCCGAAGTCTAGCCATCAGTATTGCACCTCCTCACTCTTGGATACACGCTGTAGAATGCCGGTCAGGATCAGGATGATGATGAACATCGCGACGCCGATTGCACTGCCGTAGCCGAGCTCCATGGAGCGGAAGCCAACCTTCAGCATATAAGTCGACATCACCTCAGTCGATTGGAACGGACCGCCGTTCGTCATAATCTGAACGATATCAAGCACCTTCATCGTACCGGACACCGTAAGCAGCAGCATGACGAACAGAATAGGACGAACTAATGGAAGGATGATTGACCATGTCTCCGTCCAGCCGTTCACGCCGTCGATCTTCGAAGCTTCTGTAATTTCCCGGGGAATGTTAAGAATGGCAGCCAAGCATAGCACGATGAAAAATCCGATGTTCTGCCAAGCGTTCGCAATCAGAATAGACAGCATCGCTAGCTTCGGATTCGACAGCCATTCTCTAGCCCAGCTGTCAGGTGCGACGAGACGAATGAATTGATTAATCATGCCGGAATCATAATTGAGCAGCACGCCGAACAATATCGCTACCGTTGCCGTTGAGATAACTACTGGCACGAACACGGCAGACTTGTAGAAGTCACGCATCCGTCCAACCTTACTGATCACAATCGAGATAAGGAAGACGAGCGGAATATTCACAGTTAGGGAGAAGGCCATGAAGTAGAAGTTGTTAAGCAGTGACCTGCGGAACACTTCATCCTGCCACAATCGGGTGAAGTTGTCTAAGCCGATAAATACCTTATCGGTAATGCCATCCCATTGGAATAACCCGTACAGGAACGATACAACGACCGGATATACGAAGAAGAGAGCGTATAATGCCAGTGTGGGAACGATGAACGCAAGGTAGGTGAGTGGATTTCTAAGCGCTCTGTTCATAAGATCCTCCTTCAGACCGTGCAGATAGTTGAGTGTGTGAAGGGTGCCCTTCCGGAGTGGAAGGACACCCTTATAATGAAGCGATTATTTAGTTGCGTTCGCCTTGTCTTGAGCCGCTTGAATCTTGGCTGCAACCTTATCAGGAGTGCTTACCTTCCCGATCAGTTCTTGCAGGCCTACGTTCACTTCAGCACCTACAGCCGGTTGAACGATGGCGTCGTACGCTTTCCATGAAGAGGATGCATTAGCCATGACTGTGAGCACTTCCGAGATTAGCGGATCGACGCCGGACAGGTCAGACAGCTTCATGGAAGGAAGCAGCTTATCTTCAACAAGTGTACGCTTCTGCACTTCTTCATTGAAGAAGTTGGCGATGAACTTCTTAGCTGCTTCTACTTGATCTGGCGTCAGATTAGCGGAGAAGCCGAACCCGTTGGAGTAGCTTGCGTTAATCGACTTCTGGTCGCCGGCACCGCCTGTGAATTCAGGGAAGGAGAAGTAGCCGATGTTGCCCTTCAGATCACCTGCTTCTTCGCCAGTGAACCGGTTAGCATCCCATGTTCCTGTGAATACCATAGCGGACTTGCCGGATAGGAATTGTGCGCCTTGATCGGCATAAGCGAGACCTAGAGCGCCCTTCGTGAAGAAGTCTTTGTTCACTAGATCGGCGTAGGCCGAGAAGCCCTTAACGAAGTTCTCATCGGTCCACTTCGCTTCACCGCTGACTAGCTTGCTGAACGCATCGATGCCTACATTGCGCTCCATTACCGTATTCCACATCATCCCGTTTACCCAGCCATCTTTTGCAGCAAGTGCGAATGGCGTGTAGCCTGCTTCTTTGATTTTGCCTGAGATGTCAATCAATTGATCCCAAGTAGTAGGAATGGCTAGGCCAAGCTCTTGGAAAATTTTCTTATTATAGAAGATCGCTTCGCTATAGCCGCCGAATGGCAATCCGTATACTTTGCCGTCCACTGTGAACTCGTCAAGGCTTGCGAACTTGTCCTTGATTCCCAGCTCTTCAATGATTGGAGTCAAGTCCAGCATGCGATTAGCCTTCACATACAGGTTCAGGTCAGCGCCTCCGAATACTTCGAATATATCAGGCGGGTTCCCTGCAGCCATCTCGGCCTTCAGCTTCGTATCGCGGTTAACGATCTCATCGATGCCTTCCAGCTTGAAGGTAAGTCCCTCGTTCTCTTGCTCGGTCTTAGCCACTACATCTTCAAGGATCTTGAGACGCGTCTTGCTTGTCTCCTTAATCTGTGTATGACGAAGCGACAACGTGACATCCTTAGCCTTAGGCGTCTCCGTAGCGGCCGGTTCATTCGTCGCGCCGGCATTATTGTTCGCAGGCTTCTCGTTGTTTCCTCCCCCGCAAGCTGTAATAACGAGCATAATCGTTACCAGCATAGCGGCGATGACGGTGTAATTTTTTCTCATCGATATAGACCTCCTTATGAGTGGATGAAGCATGATTACCCTTCCTTGCCTCTTCATTATAGAGTCCCTTGAAGAGTGCGAGCGAGGTCTACATTACGATGGAAGAGGGATACTATTCTATTATTTCACGGAGGAGGGATAAAAATGAATAGCCCGCCGGGGTTCATTCACCCGGCAGGCTACGTT
Source organism: Paenibacillus sp. GCM10023252 (assembly GCF_042653305.1). Classification (NCBI taxonomy): domain Bacteria; kingdom Bacillati; phylum Bacillota; class Bacilli; order Caryophanales; family Paenibacillaceae; genus Paenibacillus; species Paenibacillus sp. GCM10023252. The sequence continues at coordinate 73,458 of NZ_JBHSHW010000038.1, read as the reverse complement.
AGATTCAGTCCTTATATCTCACGCATATCTCTAATCCTCGCTCGAATCAACGCATAGAAGTCACGCCATTCGGGGCTAGCTTCAGGATGGGGACCATGCTGAGCGGGTTGAACGTCCCCAGCCTCCACTCCTGCCCCTGCTTCCTCTGCAGCCTCTGCTTCCTCTGCTGCAGCTGGGGGATCAACGTCACGGTCTGCTGCAAGCAGCCGCCGGTCACTTCTAAGCGTATCCGCCTTGCGTGCTTGAGACTCTTCATCCTGTCTATTGCTCATGGATCGGCCCCCTAATTCTTCAGCCAGCTCTTGCGCAGGGCGAAGAGCTCCTTCAGTTCATCGGTCGACAGCTCCGTAATCCATTGCTCGGACTGGCCTACGACCTGTTCGTTCAGCGACTGCTTCCGTTCAATCATCGCATCGACCTTCTCTTCCAAGGTGCCGAGTGTGACGAACTTATGCACTTGAACCTTGCGTGTCTGTCCGATACGGAACGCCCGATCCGTCGCTTGATTCTCAACTGCCGGGTTCCACCACCGATCGAAGTGGAACACATGATTCGCGGCGGTCAAGTTCAATCCGGTTCCGCCTGCCTTCAGCGATAGCACGAAGGCACAGCATGGCTGCTCCTCATCCTGGAAGGTGCTGATCATCTCGTCCCGCTTCACCTTAGGTACGCCCCCGTGCAGATAAGGGACAGGAAGTCCCAGCTTCTCCTCCAGCATACGTTGCAGCTGCAGCCCCATCTCTACATATTGAGTGAAGATTAAGCAGCGTTCTCCCTCCGCTGCAATCTCTTCGACCATCTCGAGCAGCCGGAGCATTTTGTTGGAACGCTCGATATCCCAGGCCGCCTCCCGCTTCTCTCCGGCAAGCAGCCCCGGGTGATTGCACAGCTGCTTCAGCTTCGTGAGCGTCGCTAGTATAAGGCCTCGACGCTGAAGCGGACCAAGGGTATCCAGCTTCTCCAGCAAGTCCGACACAATATTCTCATAGACGGCCCCTTGCTCGGCAGTGAGCGAGATGTAAGTCTTGGCTTCGTTCTTGTCAGGAAGGGAGAGCTGTATGGCAGGGTCCTTCTTCACTCGCCGCAGCATGAAGGGCTTCACCCAGCGCTGCAGACCCGCGATGATCTCTTCGTCACGAGTTCTCTCGATTGGAGCGACGACCGCTCTTCGGAACTCACTAATACTGCCCAGATACCCTGGATTAATATAATCATAGATGGACCAGAGCTCCGTCAGACGATTCTCCATAGGTGTTCCAGTGAGCGCTATGCGATGTCCGGCTGGCAGTCTTCGAATGGCACTCGACTGCTTCGTATACACATTCTTAATGTTCTGCGCTTCATCCAGACACAGCGCGTCCCAATACACTCCGCTTAGATCCTCTTCATCCAGCTGGGCCAATGAATAGGAAGTGATGACGAGATCTGCTCCTTCAATAGAACGAGCCAGCGCCTCTCCGTGGTCCCGCTTCGGGCCATAATGAAGCACGACACGAAGCGTCGGAGCGAACTTCTCCAGCTCCTTCTCCCAGTTGCCTATGACAGAGGTAGGGCAGATTAACAGGGAAGGGGAGCCGGAACTGAGTCCGTTCTCCTTGACATGAGCCAGATAGGCCATGAATTGAATCGTCTTGCCCAGACCCATATCATCTGCAAGGCAACCCCCGAGCCCGAACCTCCTAAGGAATAACAGCCAGGACACACCCTGCTGCTGATACGGACGAAGCTCCCCCAGGAATTGTTCAGGCTTATCTACGAGCGGGATCTGGGACGTATGCTGCAGCTGCTCCAGCCAGCTTGCCAGATGCTCATTAAGCTCTACTTCCGCACGCAGGCTCTCGCCATCCTCGTCTCCGCCATCCAGCGGAGCTCCTCCGCGCAGATGCATCTCAAGTACATCGCGGAAGGAGAGCCCCTTGCGCTTCCCTACCCGCTTCATCCAGTGGCGAATCTGATCTACATCATTCGGGTCAAGATGAACCCATTCACCGCCGATCTTAACGAGCCGGCGATTCTCCTCGGCCAGGCGCATGAATTCCGCTTCGGACATGACGACATCTCCAAGGGCAAGCTTCCAGTCGAACTGCACGATCTGATCCAGACCGAACATGGGCTGCTCCGAGGAGCCGGTCGATGACTTCATCTTCGCCTTCAGACGCAGCTTCCGGGAACGAACCGCCTCCCACCACCCAGGCAGCAACACAGGGCATCCCGCATCCAGCAGCCGCAAGCTGGCCTCCTCTAGGAATATCCATACTTCCTCTTCCGTTAACTCTTGCCGCAGACGTCCGGGACGATTGGGATCTTCCCAGTCCGGCAGCGCGCCAATCCATCTTGCATGCTCCTTCGTTAACCTTGCCTCAAGCATAGGCTCCCATTCCAGCGGAATAGCTGGCGCAGCCCCGTCGTTAAGGTCACTCTGCGGCGGCACAGCTTCGTAGTGAGATTCGGCCTCGTTGAGCCGAATGGGAAGCCATGGGCCTCCCTCGCGATGCTGCAGAGCAGGTCTTAGATGCCAGCCTTGCTGGTCATCCGGCTCCGCCAGCTGCAGAGCGACACGGAATGGAGAATTGTCCTTCTGCAAGCCAATAGCAACGAGCCAATCCTCTTCAACGGCTGACTTGTAGGACAGACCTGAATGACCGGCAGCAGTGGATACTCGCTTCCACGAAGCCCCGACCTCTTCATCACTGACAATAAGCTGTTCGATCGTCTCTGACAACCACGAGGCTGCTGCTCCCTCTTCGTTCAACGCTCTAAGCTTCAACAGGCAGCCGTCCCAGAGCTCATGGAACGCCTCCTCCTCCTCTGGAATAGAAGGCTTCCATGCACGATTCCTCTCTGTCCATCTCTCATAGTCCGGCACGAACCATCCGTGCAGGAGCAGGGTTCGAATCCGTTCGGCCAGCTCCATGAATACTTGCAGCCGCTCGCTCCATTGCACCTGCAGGAGATGCACATGAGCAGGAGCAGATAGATAGTCGACAGCCATTAAGGGGCTGACCAGCAGCTCACTGCCTTCATCCTGCTCGACCTCTTCAATCTCTGTGCCGTACCAGGAAGGGTGATGCCACGCGAACAGCAGGGACCGCATGCGGCGAGTGGGCTCATCCTTAGCTGTGGACCTCAGCACAATGCCGCATCCTTGTCCGTCACTATCGCGCCAATAACCGTCTACTGCAAGCAAGCCTGATCCTACGCGAGTCCTCATATGATGATTTTCCCTTTCCACAGCTCTTCTTGAAGTGCTCTTAGACGCTGATGCTTCCGCACGAGTCCGGCAATATAGACTTCCCATCTTGCTGTATTCTTCTCTGCCTTGTACAGCTTCTCAAGCTTCTTCAGCTGCTTCACAGCCATCCGGTAGCCTTGCCTATTCCGGGTCGCGATCCATGCATCAACAGCTTGATGATAGAGCGGGTACAGCAATCTAGGAGCCGCCTTCGACATCTCTCTAACATCCTGTATGTTCAGGTCCTCCGGCTTCATGTTCAAGTAGATCTGCAGATCCGCCCATTCCTCATAATACTTGCGCTCCAGATAGTGATCGGATAAGGAGGCATAGGAGTATGGCAGCAGCTGCGTCATATAGGCAAGCCAGGATTCATCAGGCTGTATCATGTCGGCTTGCCTGCATAACAGTAGGAAGGGCTCGAGCGCTCTTGCATTGCGTACTCCTCGCAGCTGCTCATACAAGAAGGCCATCCACTGTTCGAATATCGGCCAATTATGCTCATCCAGCCTCATCGCAGCTTGGGGATAGACAAGCTGCGCCGTCTTATCGAACTCAGTCTGCTTCAGCTCTTCAATCGCCCGTTCATCATCGTGCTGCACAATATACATCACCGCGAGAGCAGTGTGGAGGAATGACTGATTCATCGTATCCGGATCGGAGTGTGCTGAACGTCGCTTCATCTCGCTAAGTTCGCTGCTTAACCAATCCTTGCTCTCCGACAGCTTCTCGGCTAACGATAGATAGATCATCTCCCAGCCGATTAACTGCCTCTCCTTCCGTAGAGCTCGATTCTTAGCGAACCCGATGACCGCGCTGACCCATTCATGCTCCTGCTGATTCATATGAGCTGGCTCCAGCTCCAGCGCCAGTGTATAGTAGTGCTGAATCCAAGGCTCAGCCATACGCAGGAAGGACATCTCATGGTAATAGCGGCTGAACGAATCCACCGAGGCGATAGCGCGTTCCGCTTGTTCCAGTACGAATAGAATAGCGCTCATCCAATGGAGCCGCTGCAGAGGCTTCTCCCATAGCTTCGCCGTTCCCTTCAAGGAAGACAATACAGGCTGAAGGGCGTGAAGCGAATGACGGCATTGCTGCCAGGTCTGCCCATGAGTCTGCTCCATCCAGCTGAGCCACGCGGCAGGCGAAGCATCCGCTGTCGGATGCGTCTGACCCGAGGATTCCTCATCTGCTTGCACAGCCTCTCCCTTGAGCGGCTTCTCTGACCTTCCCGTTAATCTCAGATAAGCCTCCTGTGCGGCTTGCTCCGATTCGCTCGATTGATCGCAATAAGCGAAGTAGACGGCAGCTATATGCTTGCAGGAGCCGATATATGCACAAGTGCAGGTCGTATAGCTGAAGTTCCCTGCATCTATCGCTACGGCATACACATCTGTTCCTCTAACCGCACCAACGATGGTCTCATGATCCGCAGCGTGTACACTCAGGACATGACCTCGCCGGTAATAATCCCAGCCGCGTTCCACAATAGCACCGGTCAGATGACTGCCCAGCTGCTGCTCCAATACCGATTGAATATGCTCTTCGAGCTGTAGATCTGGCATGTACGCGCTGCTCCTCTCCACTTAACCATTCACATTCCCTCCATTATAACAAAAAAAGAGCCTAATCGACTAATTGAATAGCGATTAGGCTCGGTTATAAGTTCAATCTTCATTAGTGAGGAATATTGACCGTGAAGGTCACCTCGTCCGGGGTTGGTCCCATTGTGACCCCAACAGTCCCTCTGTACTTCTCCACGATGGACTTGACGATCGACAATCCAAGTCCCTGATGCTCACCGCTCTTCGTCGAGAAGCCTTCGTTGAACAGCGGCTTAGTAATCAACGCTTGCGCATTGTTACACGTGTTGCTGACAGTGAATTCAAGATTGCCATCCGTCTGCTTGCCCATAATGATGACCTTGCGGAATACTTCAGGATACTTCATCACTTCGTCGAACGCATTGTCAATTAAGTTCCCGAGTATTCGAGTCAGATCCAGCGTCTTGACCCCCATCTCCAGCTTGTTCATTCCGCTGAAGCTGGTGACCAGACTGACATGTAGGCTCTCCGCCTGTGAGATCTTCGAGCGAATGAGGGCAGCAATGGCAGGATTGCCAATGTTAATAATATCATTCATGAGCCGAATCTCACCGGTCAATTCCTTCGTATAGGCAGCCAGCTCCTGCGTCTTCTGCAGCTCAGCCAAGGAATGAATCGTCTGTACATGATTAATGAAGTCATGCCTCTGTGCTCGAATGGAGTGGAACATCTGATTAATCTCATCGACGTACGTTTCCTGTGTCACACGGACTGCGCGGTCACGAGACTGTCTTAGGTATCTCATAGCTACTATTGCAGCCAGGATGCTTAGCAGAGTAATGATGACAATAATGATGCCAATGTTCAGGAACTGAGCATCAAGCTGATCTTGAATAATTTGATAGTCGGATACGATCGAGAGCACATAGCTCTTCATCGGAGTACCGTTCTCATCCACAATTCCGGCATGCGCATTGGCTGTCGTTACCGGAATGAACATTTTGAACACATGAAGCCCGTGGACCTTCTCATCCCGCATCACAATCTGCCCATTCTCATAGGCCTTCTTCACACTAGCTATGTCAGACGAATGCTCATAGTCATACGTACCGAAGACGACAGGATCTTGAAGGATATGCGCTTGATTCTGTCCATCAGGATTCTTCGTATAGGTTCGGCCCTTCGCGAACGTCTTCGGGTTCAGCACGCCGACTTCGAGTAAGGACTTGTTGCTCTTAATGGTCTCCCCGATGAGACGAGACACGCCGGTCAGAGTCTGATATTCGCTTAATCGCTCATAATTGACGAATGGATTAATGATGTAGTTCGTTGAGCCGTCATGGTAGAAGCCCCACTTGTAAATCTCCGTCGGCGAGGTCGTGGCGAACTCGAATGGTCCGCTCCAGAAGTTCGGCAGCGTCTGGCCGAGCCAATCAATGGAGACGTTCTGCTTCGCAAAAAGCTGCCTGAATACCTGATGCCAAGGATCCCAGGACTTCGTACTCTTGCCCAGCTCATTCGGATCTGATGACTTGTACAATATAATGTCATCCTCCGTCTGCTTGAGCAGTGTGATATGCTCAACCCCGAGCTTCTTGCTAAGCGCCTTCAACTGGTCATTCGTAACTTGCTCAATATCGGGATTCAGAGCATAGCTTGCAGCTACAGCAGCAGCCCTAAGCTCTCGGCCAATCTCTTCCTCGAACTTCTCTGCTCCGAGCCTGGACTGCTCGACAGACAGCTCAATCTGCTTGGCTACCGTCAGCATCTCGCGGCTCAGCGCCTGCTCAAGAGAGCGCTTCGTGAGGAAGTAATAAGCGGTTGAATTAATTAGTAGAAGGACAACAATTACTATAATTGCCATAGGCCATATATTGCGCTGCATCGTGGGGACTTGCTCCTCTAGAAATCATAGTATAAGTATAGAATCACAACTATGATTATTACCGATTTTGCCCCAAACGACAATAAATCTTTTTATACAATATATGCCTTAGGTCAGCTTCCTGAGCCATAATCGCAGAGCCCAGCCTCTCTCCTGCCTCTTCTTATACCTAGGCAAGGATCGGTATATGCGAAGACCCTCCCCCAGCGCCTCCGCAGCATCCTCCTTGCGGTCCATCTCCTTGTAGACGGCTGCCAGACGGTAATACGCTTCACATGAGGAGGATTGAATAGACTGGAATTGCTGCAAATAATGAAGAGCCCGCTCCGTATTCGACCTGGAATGCAGGGCTGCCAACCTGAGATAAGGAGCGCCGTACTTCACTCTGGCATTAAGCTCCAGCGCGCGCTCCACTGCTGCTACCCCGCCGCCGGGATCCCCTGTGAACAGCCGGCTCGTCCCGAGATCATCCCAGAATTCGGCTGAATGCTCCATCGTCTCTTGAAGCGGCTCCAGCAGCTCTCTGGCCTTGCTGAACTTCTTCCTCTCTATGAGCAGTCTGGCAAGCTCAAGCTTCGAGCTCACATCATTCGGACTGAGCGCAATCTGCTGCTTCAGCCTGCTGATCTTGCGCATTCGCCTCAGCGGCTTAATGAAGCTTGGCGACAGCCCGAGGAAGCGCCGGTCGAGGAAGTAGAGGATAGCCAGCAATACAAGCAAGGCTACGATAGGATTGCCGAACAGCCAGTTCAGCAATAAGAAGGAGAAGAACAACTTGAACATAGTAACCTCCCGTATGTGCTACATGATTCATCATGCCGTAGAATCCATGATATCACAATTTCTCCATATAAAAACTGCCAAATCTACAGACCCAGCTCTCTCTCGAACAAACGCTGATTGCCCTGATGAAACTTGCGAAGATTACGCGGAAATCTGCAGCCGTCTATGATGCGGTCAATGCTCGCTTGATTCCGGCTGAGTGTCGCCTCCCTCATTCGGTCGATGTAAGCTATGGAGTCCTTCTTGCGGCGAAGCATCTCCTCTCGGCTATCCGTTGGTTCACCATGCCCAGGCACCAGTAGTTGAATGGAATGCCGCTCTAGAATGAGCTCTGTCTTCGCCAGCGTTGCCTCATATTCTTCGCTGCTGTGATAGATGAATGGGAACTCAATATCGGAGAGATAATCCCCCGCAAGCCAGAGTCCAAGCGGCTCTACAATGGTGAATAGCCCGTCAGGATTATGCCCTGCCGCTTGATAGAACGTCAGGCGCGTACCGCCAATCTGAAGGGTATCCCCATCTCGAACCGCTTCCATATCGACGGCCGGGTACTCAATCTCATAGCCGCGAGTTAAGTAATAATCATCGTCGAAGGCCCTAATCTGCTCAAGTGTAGCCTCTATATAAGCTGGCTCCTGACGAGCGAAGGCACCGCTTGCGATAACCTTAGCACCGGGGAAGGCTCGGTAGCCGAGAATGTGGTCATAATCCGAATGGGTGAACAAGAGGTAGAGGGGCCGGTCAGCGAGGATGGAATAGGTATGCTGCCTAATCTCCTCCACTTCATGTGGAAGCCAAGTAGGATCGACAACTAGCACCAGGTCCTCCGTCTGAATGACTGCTGACAGCGTCTCGTACAGTGCGCTTCGGAATAGGGTTGTTGTGTTATTTTGCAAGATAATCAAGGTCGTATGTCTCCTTCATTGTATTCTCAGGTTGTACCCTTATAGTCCTAGTATATCATGCAAGACGACACACTTACGTTGCAAAATGACACTAGAAAAAGGATGGACTTGTGAGCAACCTTCGTCACACTATACCGCTCGCTCAGGATGTTGCCACAATGGATTGCTTCAAATTCATTCGAATTACCAGTTCCTGAACGAAGGGGATAGTGAGCAAAAGGAGAAAATGAGGGGTACTGACGGCACTCCTAGATTACGCAACAATAAAAAACCGAACAAGATCCATAGAATCTCGTCCGGCTATGCACTGTTGGTGATCTTATACCGTTGTATTCAAATCCGATGGAGAAGGAGGCTGTCATCCAGCTGGAACATCCCGATGCCTAAATGTTGTAGCCTATGTACCCCAAATCAAAAAACCTCCTATCCCTGCTTTCTTGCGAAAGCTGGTAAGAAGGTTTATCAAGGTTTAGAAAGTTAGATTTGTAACTCCCCAAGCTTAATTAGCTCGACAACCGCTTGCGAACGACCTTTAACGTTTAATTTTTGCATGACGTTGGAGATATGATTGCGTACGGTTTTCTCACTAATGAATAATTGTTGTGCAATATCCCTAGTCGTTTTGTCTTGTACCAGAAGCTCGAATACCTCGCGTTCACGATGGGTTAATAGGAACTTGCTCTTGTGGTCGCTACCCTTCAAAGTTTAATCACCCCTCCTTGCGCGGGTTTTATATGGTTTTAACAAGGTTAAGGGATACAGTCAAAGTATAGTATGAATTCGCGGAGTCAATGGTGCGATGTCGGGGGAAAATGGGCACTTCGCACAATATTGATGCTGAGAATAAAAAACAAGCCAATGCCTCTAGATGACATTGGCTTATGTAAGACATACGATGTTGGGGAGCACCTGCATCGGCATCTGCACCTCCCACCTACCCCGCTGCCCCGTCTCCCGCTACGTTCCGAAATACCCAGCTTCTGCTGCCAACGAAGTTCAGCACCATCGTCACACCTGTAACGAGCAGCTTGGAGAGCAGCGGGTGAAGACCAAGCCAGCTTGTGGCGGCATGCAGCAGTCCCAGCGACACAGCCAGCACGGCCAAGTTCAGCGCAAGGAATCGAAGAGCCTGCTTGCGAGAAGCCGCCGCTGTCACCTTGCCACTCTTGAACGTAACAAGGCGGTTCATGACATAGCTGTTCCCCATCCCAGCGCTGTACGACACGACCTGGGACAGCGGTACATTCAGTCCAAGCCAGATCAGCAGGGTGAAGATGGCGAAGTCAACAGCGGTGTTCATAAGTCCGACCAGATTGAAGGTAATGAACTGGCGTACCAGCTGAGCACGGCTAGCTGCGGGCATAATCACGCTCTCGTTCCACAGCTTCCTTGTGCGAAGACGAATCCATGCCTTGTGCAGCTCGCTGCTCAGCATGGAACCCTTGCGTCTCTCTCACGATATAGAGCGGCCTGTTCTTCGACTCCTCGTAGATTCGTCCGATATACTCGCCAATGACGCCTAGTATGATGAGAATAAGTCCATTGAACAGCAGCGTTACCGCAATCGTAGATGCCCAGCCCTTCACGTCCACTCCGCCGAACAGCTTCTGCAGCAGCACGACAACCAAGTAGACGAAGGACGTGAACGATACGGCGAAGCCTACATAACTGGCAAGCTTCAGAGGCTTGTACGAGAAGGAAGTAATCCCATCTAGGGCGAACCCAATCATCTTCTTGAGCGGATACTTGGTCTCCCCGGCGAACCGCTCTTCCCTCACATACTCGACCATCGTCTGACGGAAGCCTACCCAGCTGACCAAGCCGCGTACGAATCGATTTTTTTCCTTGAGCCCCTTGAGCACATCACATACTTTACGATCAATTAATCGGAAGTCTCCGGTGTCAGTTGGAATGTCGACGTTGGTCAGGCTGCGCAGGAAGCGGTAGAAGAGCAGTGCTGTTGTTTTTTTGAACAGGGTCTCTCCCTTGCGCTTCTGCCTCTTGCCGTATACGACCTCGTACCCTTCCTTCCACTTCGCAATCATGTCCAGTATCACTTCCGGCGGATCCTGAAGATCGGCATCAATGATGACAATGGCGTCACCCTCGGCATAGTCCATCCCCGCTGTAATCGCAATCTGATGGCCGAAGTTGCGGGAGAAGTTAATGAACCTCAGCCTGGAATCCTGCTCGCACAGCCCCTCGACGATGGATGCAGTCCGATCCCGGCTCCCGTCATTCACGAGAATGAGCTCATAAGGCTCTTGCAGGGAATCCATGACGAGCTTCAACCTCCGATAGGTTGTCTCAATGACTTCTTCCTCGTTGTACATCGGAACGATAATGCTATAGGTTGCTCTCATCCTTGTCCATCTCCTTCACTCCAGCCGTCAGCTATAGAATACCCAACTGGAGAACCATCTCAACATGGCCTCTACATAATCTTCACTTACAATCATACCAGATAAGACGGGATAGAATAATAGGAACAGCAGCACTGCACTGCCGATATAGACCATCCTGAGCCGGCGTACCGCTGGCTGCTTCGCTTCCCATACTGAGAATAGATAGACGATACTCAGAATGAGGAAGGGGACCATCGCAAAATAATGATAAATAAACGTCAAGCGAGGCACCAGCATCCAAGGCAAATACTGCGATAGGAAGGCAATCCAGATGATATACATGCGGCGGTCCTTCCGCTTGATACTCAGCCATATCGCAGCAACCACGGCGAATATTCCAGCCCACCAGATGAGCGGGTTGCCAAGCGCAACGATGCTCGACACTTGATCCGGCGAGACCGAGCCATTCCCGCTGTAATACCAGACCGGACGCTTCATGAACGGCCATTCCCACCATGACGAGGCGAACGGATGTGTCGCGACCAGCTCACTGTGGTAATCGAGCATATGCTTCTGTTCATTGATGAGTCCTTGCAGCGTATAGGTTCGATCCTCGGCAGTCAACGTCGGGATGAAGGCTGCTGCATAGATGGCGAGCGGAATGACGACATAGAACAGCACACAGACAGTTAAGGTGAGAACGGTATATCTAGGGAAGACGTTCACGATGTGCTCATATCTCTCCCTTGCAGCCTCTGGTACGCTGCGCCCTGCAAGCTTGCGCTTCGCAGCCCTGTACGTTACGTAACGCTCGAACAGCGACAGCCCGAGCATAACCGCGAGTCCAATACCGCCGTAGATGACTATCCACTTCGAAGCCGCGCCAATGCCGAAGAACAGACCGGCAAGGAACAGAGGAAGCAGCGTCTTGCGAAGAGGAACTTCATAGAAGCTGACCGTGTAATAGCGATACATGAAGTAGAACATGATCAGGATGAAGAAGACGCCGTACACATCAATAGTCGCAATTCGAGTCTGGACAAAATGCATGAAATCGACCGCGAACAGTCCCGCGGCGGCAGCCGCATACTCCGGCTTCCCGAACAGCTGTCTTGCAAATAAGTAAATCAAGGGCAGCATCGCCGCTCCAAATAACGTTCCCACAATACGCCAGCCGAACGGATTCAGCCCGAACAGCTTAATCCCTATCGCGATGAGGAGCTTGCCGAGCGGAGGATGGGTTGATTCATACGGTACAATGCCTTCAATATGCTCATATGCCGTTCTGGCATGATAGATCTCATCGAAGTAGGTCCCATTCTTATAACTAGGCTTATAGGGAACCTTAGCCTGTTCGTCGAACAAGGCAGAGAAGCTTCCCTTCTTGGAAATATCGCTGCCTGCTGCAACTTCCCCCATTGATTCAATACGCAGCGGCTTCGTCTCACTCCCTTGATAGAACGCGATCTCATGCAGGGCGAATCCCTTCTCCAGCACGGTCAGCTTGACGTAACGCGCGGATACCGTCAGCGGCAGAGCATTCCACTGGAAGACACGGCCGACTCCCTCTTCAACCGTAAGGGGAGAGTTCCACCCATCTAGACTGTTCCCGAATTCGAGCATATACTTCCCGCGTCCGACTCCGCCATACAAGTGAACGCTGCTAAGCTGCTTCGTCTCACCGAGATCAACATAGAAGCTCTCGTTCACCGATGCAGGCTTCCAGCTCGTCTCTGGACCTCGCATATCTCCAAGCTGTATCAGCGCAACTACCGTATAGAGGAGGGTAATTCCGCCCATCCACCACCAATCCTTGCGAGTGAGACGATGGCCCGCCGACTGCGGAACAGCCGCGAGCAGCCGCTCATCTTCCTCTCTGCGCTGTGCATCTGTTGCGGGTTCGAGCGGAATGGTTCTCCCCTTCCAGAACCAATCATACCCGATAATGAACATATAGATCAGCAGACCGAGGTTCAGGATAGAGGATACGATTACAATCCCGTCATGGCTCTCTGGATGCTGATTGTGCGCGGAATATGCGAGTACATACCCAACGTTAATGAAGTGGGTGACACTGAGTCCCAGCAGCAGGTGGAGAATCCGTCGATCCTTCATCTCCATATAACTGAAGATACAGAGGAGAATAGCTGGGAACAGATATCTCTCATGCATCTTCGCGCCAACAATGAACATGATGGCAATTAGGACAAGACCGATATAGAAGGCTCCGCTCGAGCCTGATTGAGCCAGCTTGCGCCCCTGCTTGCCGAGGAACAGCCATACTGCGCTTGCGACAGCGAGGACTATGGCCAGGTTCCCCCAGGTACTGTAGGAGACCCACATCCATTCCTTCTCCAGCGGCTGCCAGTTGCCCCCTGTCAGATTGAACAGATTGAATGCATTCACACTTGCATAAGGGTACGACTCCAGCGTCGTTCGGTACAGCTTGATAATGGCAGAGACACCGCCGTTGCTCCAGAAGAAGGGTGCGGCTAGTACCGCGAATGCCCCAGCACCGTACAGCGCGCTAAGCAGAGTCCTCTTCCATTCCCCTCTCCAAGCAAGTATTAACAGCAAGACAGGGGTGAAGATGAGTGCCTGCGGCTTAATCAAGACCGTGACGGCGAACAGTATGACCCCTCTCTCCGTCTTGCCCTCCTTGACGGCGTACAACGCTAATAACAGGAACATGGCGAAGAAGGAGTCCACTTGACCCCAAGCGGAGGAATTAACAAGTACAGCCGGGTTGAAAAGATACAGCAAGGACAGACCGAAGGCCGCCTTATGTCCCAGCTTGCTCCATCCAAGGCGATAGATCAGATATCCTGTAGCCAGGTCTGCCAGGATAGCGGGCAGCTTAAGCAGCAGGGTTGCCCCATCGGAGCCCATGGGCAGGTCAAGCAGCGTGCGAATAGCTCCAATAACATAGAGTACATACAAGTACCCTGGGGGGTAATCCGCGAACATGCCCTCCTGGTAGAAGTTCGGCAAGCCATGCTCATAAGCATGCTGCGCCCAGTACATGAAGGTGTTCAGATCCGTGGAATATCCATGTACAGCTATGGCGATTCCTATGCGAAGAGCTAGTCCTGCCGCAATCGCAGCAAGGGTCCAGCGCTGAATGGAACGACTTGTTCGCGCAAGCTCTGCTTGCTTGGTACTCCTTAGGAGCACAGACTTCACAAGAACGAATAATAACCAGAATAAGGCGGAGAATAGCAGTACGGGAAGTGCCGAGATTCTCACAGGGGGCTTCTGCTCTGGAGTAGGTGCAGGAGCAGATCCTCCGCCGCTGAAGTCATAGATGGTAGCGTCTTGAGGGGCATCGTTAACCTTCTCTAAGAGCACATCATCGAAGTAGGCTTCACCGGTATTCAGACTGCCATAGCCTCCTACAGCCACTCCGGCCTGGAGCTCAGTCTGAGATTCCCCTGTCCGGCCGTATACGACGACCTGCTGCCACTCCTCCGAAGGCTTCCTTAGCTCTGGCAGAGACTCACCTACGCCACCGACGAATACGCCGGCACCAGCCGCATTCGGGCCAGCTGATAGAACCTTCACCCAGCTCGACAGCCGGTAGATCTTGTTCGGTTCAACCTGAATCGTCTGCAACCACTTCGCATGATTAGCTGAGGCGCTTACAATATGTGCAGCACCTGCTCCAGAGTGTGCAACCTCCTTCGTCATCGCTAAGGTGCTAGTACCTGGCGTCCACTCATCGGCCTTCCAGCTTCCAGCGGTCCCGCTCTCGAAGCCGCTGTCTGAGAGCAGATTACCTCCTGCCCCCTGAACTTGGCTTGGGGGAGTTAGGAATAATAAGGTGAGCAGGAATAGACCCATTAATGCTGTTACCTTCTTCATCATCAGCTTGCTCCTCACACGAATAGGCTATGTATAATAACAATCATTCAATCAGCTAGTCTCTCAATTGTACTGTATCGGAATACGAATAGAGGGTCAACTGCACGATGCAACGAAAACACGAAAAAACCAGACGGGCTAGTTACAGCTAATGCCCGCTCTGGCTCTATTGGTTCCGATGAAATGCCAATCTGTACCACTGTTAATCGTAGATGTAGCTGTCGAAGCGCTGGCCTTCGATTCCTTGTGCACGAACGCCCATCCCATTCCTTCCAGAGCTTGCCGGGAACAGCCGCTCTGCCATCGCATTGAATTCGGCGACGAAGCCTTGAATGGAGCGGTCCAGCTTGAAGTCCTCCATGTAACTGTTCATCCGTCCGACGAAGTCCGGGTTAGCGGATACGTAGACATGATGGACGCTGGGACGGAGCTCCCGCACCTTGGCTGCAATCTCGTCCTTCATCTCTTGGGTAAGACTCTCTTCCCCTGTGGATAAGATGCCAATCGTTCTATCCTGCTTCATGCCGTCCTGTTCGTAGCTGGCATTCGTGCGGCTCTTCATCCGGCTCATGTTATGAAGGTCGCGAAGGGAGACGGCTACGTAGGCGTTGCTGTCCGTGACGAGTACAGCAGCATGCTTCACATGAGGCATCGCACTTACTTCATCCGAGATCTTGCGATTCATCTCGATGTGATAATTTTTATGAGAGCCGACCAAGTTATTGTTGTTCAGTCTTCTTCCGTTCACACGGTTCATCTCGTTCATCTGATCAATGGCGAACCTCTTGTCTTGGACCATATTGCCATTCGCATCATAGGTCACGCTGTGATTACGAATATTACGATTGCCGAGATGACCTTGACTCTGCATTCCACAACCGGACAGCATAGCACTGATGGCTACTCCCGCTGTCATGATGAGCCACTTCCTCTGCATGAATCAACCTCCATCCGAGAATCAGTGTGAATGGGCTATAGCTGCCCGACTATAGGATTGGCTGAATTCATGGGGAGTATGCAGGATACAATGAACTTGTATTGCTTATATCCAGATGAAGAATTTCCTTAAGGCTCAGCGCCTAGGAGGTCTTAACCATTCATGATAGGAGCATCTTCTTACACCCGATACATTGTGCCGTCTCCATATCGCTCCTTGTAAGCACGCATAGGGTCCTGTGGCAAGCCTTGCTCTTCTCTCATCATCTTCACGAGCGGCGACACGTCGCATTCGAACGCCTGGCGAACCGCTTCCTCCGCGCCAAGCACATCTCCTGCTGCTTGCGCTTCAGCCAGCACTTCTCTATTCACTAGCAGCGCCTTAGCATACCCCGTCTGCACATTCAACACGGAGCGAATCATTGCTGGTATCTTAGGCTCAATATTGTGAGACTGGTCAATCATGTAGGCAATGTTATCTACCGTCTCACGAATACTTGCTTCTCCATCTAAGGAGGCTGATACGATCTCATGGAAGATGAGGAATAATTCATAGGGATTCATGGAACCAACGATTAGATCATCATCCGCGTACTTGCGGCTGTTGAAGTGGAAGCCGCCAAGCTTATTCTCATCAATGAGGTACGCAACGATGTGCTCGACGTTCGTTCCTTGGGCATGATGTCCCGTATCGACGAGCACCTGAGCCTGATCACCCAGCTTGATCGCTGCATTGTACGCCATTCCCCAATCCGCCAGGTCAGTGTGGTAGAAGGCAGGCTCGAAGAACTTATACTCAATCAGCATCCGCATGGAGGGGTCAAGCGCGTGGTACATCTCCTGAAGCGCTTCCTGCATCCAAGCCTTGCGCTGGCGCAGATGGCCCTGACCCGGATAATTGGTACCGTCCGCGAACCAGAGACTAAGATCCTTGGACCCCGTCTCTCTAGCAATATCGACACAGTCCAGCAGATGCGTGATTGCCTTGCGTCTGACGGCCGCATCCGGATTGGTCACGCTTCCAAGCATATATTCATCATCCTGGAACAAGTTAGGATTCACGGCGCCGATACGCACTCCTACACTCTCCGCATGCCGGGTCAGCTTGCTGTAATCCTCGACATGGTCCCATGGAATGTGAATGGCTACACTTGGACAGAGGCCGGTCAATCGATGGACCAGAGCCGCGTCATCAATCTTCTCATACGGCGTGCGAGGCGCATCCGAATGGCGGAACACCTTGAACCGGGTACCCGCATCTCCGAACGCCCATGACGGCGTCTCGATCTGAAGAGCTCTTAAGCGACCCTTCACCTCCTCTAGGTTAATTCCTCTGTCTCTCTGCTTCTCCTCGAACCAAGCATAAGCACGATCGGTCATGCTGCACAGCTCCTCCCAGATAGGATACATTCGTCCCACTTAAGCAATACACGTTCTGAACTCCCTCGTTAACTGCTCCAGATCCCCATCCTTGCGGAAAATACTCGAAGTCCCCGCGACAAAAATGTCCGCTCCTGCCTCTCGCATCTTGACCGCGTTATCCCAACTGACATTGCCGTCGACCTCAATCGGAATATGGCTGAAGCCCTGCGCATCCAGATAGGCTCTTGCCGCTCTAATCTTCCTCAGCGTAGCGGGAATCAGCTTCTGCCCGGCGAACCCCGGATTGACCGTCATAATGAGCAGCATGTCGATGTCATCCAGCACATGCTCAATAGTATAGATAGGCGTGGCAGGATTAAGCGCTACACTTGCAAGCGCCCCGTATTCACGTATGGCCTGCAGCGTTCGCTGCAGATGCGGAGTGGCTTCCTGATGGACGGATACCACGTCGCCTGCTCTGAGCTGGAACAGATGAAGATGCTCCTCCGGCTTATGCATCATGAGATGCAGATCGAACGGAATGGCGGTCATGTCTCGTACGCAGTTCATGAAGTCAGGTCCAAGCGTGAAGTTAGGCACGAAGTGTCCATCCATCATATCGAAGTGCAGGTATTCTACCCCCGCCTGCTCCAGTGAGCGTACCGTGCCCTCCAGTCTCCTGAAGTCTACGCACATCATGGAGGGTGAGATTCTGCTAGCGGTGCTGCCCATCCTCTCTCACTCCCTTCTCTAAGGCTTAACGATGACTCGGAACCCCGTATGGCTCTCCGCCTTAACAATCGCTTCATTGATATGCTCTAGCGGATAATGATGAGTCGCGTACTTCTTCATATCAATGCTTCCATTATTGATAAGCTCTACTGCTTGCTGATGATGTCGGGGCAGGGATCCATGCGCGCCATGGACGAACAGCTCCTTGTAATGAATAATGTTCGTATCCAGCGTTACCATGGAACGATCCTTGGGCAGTCCGCCGAACAAGTTCACCCGGCCGCGGTTCTTCGCCATGTAGATGGCATCCACTTGAGATTCAGGCGAAGGATTGCACGTAATGACGACATCTGCGCCAAGTCCGCCTGTCTCCTCCAGTACTCGCTCTATCGCATTCTCTTCCGCCGCGCAGATGTACGCATGCGCCGCTCCAATGCCTCTTGCCATCTCTAGGCGAGGTCGGGAACGATTCACTAATAAGACTCTGGCCCCCATCTTCGCAGCCACTTCGCACAGCATGCAGCCTATAGGTCCGGCACCGATAACAACGACCGTCTCGCCAAGCTTCACATTCGACAGCTCCAGCCCGTTCAGCACACAGGCGAGCGGTTCAGCAAGCGCGGCCTCTTCGTAAGAGACATGATCGGCAATCTGGTGGATGGGACCATAGGACGTCATCATTCGGTTAAGCAAGACGTAATCCGCGAAGCTGCCAGCGAATTGATAGCCCATTGCATAGTTAATCTGGCAGTTGTTGCCGATGCCGGCTTCGCAGAATACACATTCTCCGCAAGGCACATCAGCACCAAGCGAGATGCGGTCTCCTACCTTGAACTTCGTGACGTTGCGTCCTACTGCCGCGACCTGGCCGGCTGACTCATGTCCCAGAATCTGAGGCAGAGCGACTCTGCTGTTGCCATGATGATAGATACGGATATCTGATCCGCAGATGCCCACAGCCTCTACCTTCATCAAGATGCTGTCATCATCCAGCACAGGCATATCTACCTCTCTAACTACCATCTCATTCAGTTGATCCAATACCGCCGCTCTCATCATTCCTGGCTCCCCCTCGTAAGGCTAGATTGCTCTGGCACTGACTGCTCATGCACAACCATTACTTTATTGTAGAACTCCGTGCGATCTCTCATCATAACCAGCGCATCCTTCAGCTCAGGAAGCGTCACCCGATGCGTGATGAGAGCCTGAGCCGGCAGCTTGCCGGATGCCATATAAGCCATAGCCAGCTCCCACTCATTCTTGGGCAAGCTGCTGTAGGAAGAATTCCACGTTCCGGTCAAGGTCAGCTCCTTGCGGAGAATCTCCCAGTACCCTCCCTGCGACAGCTTCATCTCCCCTGCCGGATTGCCCATGAGGACGACGCGTCCGAACGGTCTGGCGGCCTTCAGACAATTGTCCCAGGATGGCGAGCTTCCCGCTCCCTCTACACAGACATCCGCTCCCTTGCCGCACAGCTCACGAACCCAAGCGGCCACATCATGCTGGAGAGGATTCACGGTATGCTCGAATCCGAGCTTCTCGGCGAAGGCCAGCTTGCCCTCATCAATATCTGCGAGCATGACCGTCCTCGCTCCCCAAGCTCTAGACCATAGGGCAAGCATTAACCCGATTGGCCCGGCCCCGCTGATCAGGACATGATCGCCAATATCGATCTTCGCCTTGCGGAGCGCATGAATGGCGACCGCAGCAGGCTCAACCATTGCCATCTCTTCATAGGACAGACCATTCGGAGCAAGCACCAGATTCCATACCGGACTAACTATATATTCCGCCCAGGCACCGTCACGACGTGAGCCCATATAGTCGTAGTTGTCACACAGGGCATATTCCCCTATCTCACAGGATGCACATTCCTTGCAGGGAAGCAGCGGGAAGACACAAGCTGCCTTGCCTATGAGGGAATCATCGGTATGCGGTCCGACGGCAATAATCTCTCCTGCGAATTCATGTCCGGGAATAGTAGGGAAGCTGTAGGTTCCCTTGGTGAACACCCTCGGAATGTCTGAACCGCATACCCCGCAGGCACGAATGCGGATGAGGACTTCCCCTTCCTTCGGCACCGGAGCTTGCACCTCTTCCAATCTTAAGTCGCCAACCGCATGCAATACACTAGCTTGCAAGGACAGCGCCTCCTTCCTGTTAGTCCTTCACGAATTGTCGCCAGTATTGAACGGACTCGGCATGGTCGGCGATAATTCTGAATTCCGTTCCCCACGCTTCACGATGTCCAATCTCGAATACAAGCTCTGCTTCTTCAAGCCCAGACTCCTCTATCGCCTGCAGCAGCGGTTCTCCAAGAATAATGCCCTGCCTGTTGTACTCCTCGGTAAAAGGCCAATGACGGCTGTGATTCAGCTCCGTCTGTTGAATATGAATAATCGGTGAATCCTTGCCAAGCTCCCGCACCCAGCGGTAAGGATCGCGGTCGTTCGGATGCGGCGCATGGCCCACATCCAGGCAGATCTTGAACGGCACTCCTGCATTCTCATTCAACCTCTGCAGCAGCTCCTTCGTATCCTCTACCGTATTAGCCATCTCTCGGGGAATCGACATCGGCTCGAACATTAAGCAGGTCATGCCTAGGTCTCTCGCATACCAGCTGAGCTCATTCCAGTTCTTAATCCCTTCCGAGATCATGTGCTCTCTCCTCGCCGCATCATCGTAATCTGCGAAGGTGAGAATACCGAAGTGGCTTCCAGTACAATGGGCTCCCATCTCCCTTGATACCTTGGCGAACTTCTTGAACCACTCCAGCCACACCTTCCTCTGCTTAGCGTCCGGATGCATGAAGTGGTTGACCCGCGTGAATGCGCTGGTGAAGGTACTCGTTACCTCTAACCCGTACTTGCTTGTATTCTTCTGAATGAGCTCTACCTGCTCCTGAATAATCTCATCCGGCAGGAATACGTTCAGCAGATCGGCAACGAACTGAATGTTCTTCACCCCCATCTCTTCTGCGACAATCCGAGCCCATACGTGAGGTTCAACATACTTATTAATGGCGAAGCCAAGGTTCATTCCAAGCTTGAGGTTGGCCGGCATATGTCCTTCTCCTTTCTATGTTTCAGTAATTATGTATTTAATACTAATATGTATTAGTGATACATTCAATTGTTATTTCTTCATCCCCCTGGCTCCCCCTTCACAAATTTGGCCAAAAAAAAAGCACCTCCGCATTCTCATGCGAAAGTACTTTATTAGCTCTTAGTGAGTCAAATCCCGAACGCTCTTGCGCTCAATTAACTGGGTAGGAAGCTGCAGCGTCCTTGGCGGCATCTCTGGATGTTGGATTCGCTCATGGAGAAGCAGGGCAGCTTGAAGGCCGAGCGGCTCTCCTTGCTTGCGAACGGTCGTCAAGGGAACAGCCAGCAGGCTCGCCATCTGGAAGTCGGTATAGCCGACTATGGACAGCTCGCCTGGAATAGTAATACCTGCTTCTAATGCAGCGTTCATAAGCTGCAGAGCGACATAATCATTCGAGCAGAATACAGCGGTCATCTGCGGGTTGTCTCGAAGATAACGGAGGAGAATGTCCCGAGAATCAGTCTCTTGAAGTCTCTGCCCGTCTCCTGGGCTCGTGAGCACAGAGGAGGACTGCACGGGAACACCTAGATTCACATGTGCGGCAGCATACCCATCATAGCGGTCCTCGCGGCTCATGATCCCGGTAATCTCCTCCGATATGAAGCCGATGTGCCTATGTCCCTTGCGAATGAGATACTCCGTAAGCTCATACGCACCCTGGTAGTGATGGTGAACGACGCTGGACAGATTAAGCTCTCGGAACAGCCGGTCTACGACGACAATCGGGAACTTGTCTAGGTGCATACGCAGCACCTCATCCCCACAAGTCCTCCGATTGCCGGGGAAGAGCAGGATGCCAACTAATCTGGACTCCTCGCGAAGCTCACGAATGAATTGGTCCTCCTGGTGAACGCTCCCGTCTGTGAATCGGAACAAGGATTCATAACCAAGCCTCTTCAGCTCTCTTGCTGCCGCCGCACACACTTGGCCAATATATTCATCCATGACAGGGACCACGATGCCTACTGCCTTCGTTCCAGCTTGAACGGCTTGACTGTCAGTATATGACTCTACCCCTTCAGGCTGTCTGGCCAGGAAGGTTCCTCGTCTAGGCATGCGGTATACGATGCCCTCGCTTACAAGATGCAGCATCGCTTCCTTGCTCGTTCGCGTTGATACGCCGAACAGCTTCGCAAGCTCAACCTCAGATGGCATGGGGTCGTGGGGCTTCAGACCTCGTTCCCGAATGAGTTCTAATATTTTCACACGCATCTGTTCATATAGGACAACCGGACCTCGTACCAGCTTCTCTCCACTCGACATAACTCCGCCCTCACCATCTCTCGTCTCATTCGACGCTGATACATTCGTAGTCCATTAATGTATCAACATCATACAACGGGGGAGGCCATGACGTCCAGAGGAGCTACCGAATGATTGCCCTCATCCCCTCAGGCAGCCTTATCTCATCGTAGTGAATATCGCCGTTCTCATCCTTATGCCACTTCACTTCGATTAAGCCTCGGGCATGGGGGACGGTACCCTCCGCCGAGGACACCCCAGACGTATCTACATGCAGTATGACCTCATCAGGCTCATTAACGGTCGGGAGATGCACGCCAAGCACATGCTTGCTCAGGAAGTAAGTCGGGCAAGCCGACCAAGCATGGCATAGACTGAGGCTCAGATCATAGTATTCAGGAGTCTGGCGCAGCCCCTGCTGGAGGAACCAGCCCCAGCCTTGCCTCATCATATGCTCAGCGACATCTGCAAGTCCGAGGAGATATAGTCCTTCGAAGATGTAGAAGGAGAAGCTTGGGGATACGTACACACCTTGCTCAGGACCATAGCCGTTCACGAATAAGGAGCGCAGATCTTCCTTCACATGACGCATGACCCTCGGTCGCTGCTCCTCGGTCATCACCCCAGCACGCGCAGCGAACAAGCTGGCGTGAACGGAATGGGTGCTGCGTGTTGGATTATCGCTGTAGCAGCCCTTGTCTTCATCCCAGAGTACACGGCGGATGGACGACTCGAGGATATTCATTCGACGCTCCAGCTCTGCTTGATCCTGTTCTCTGCCGATGACACCAGCAAGTCTAGCAGCCCATCGGAGTGCAATGAGATACGTGCAGCTGAATACACAGTGAACCCCCGTACTATCCATGTACCCATCTGTAATCGCCAAGTCGCCATGGAATCCCCCATAGTGCGCCTTAACACCGCGCTTCACGTCCCACTCCGAATCAAGCAGCAAGTCATCTCGTTCATCCGCGAGCTCATGGAACCAGGACAGATTACGGGTAATGGCTTCCCAATATTGCTCGATGAGCTCACGGTCGCCCGTCTGCTCATAATAGACGCCGAAGCCTTCTAGTGCATTCAATGCAAAGTCCGATATCGTGTAATCCCCTGTGTTCGGATAGACAGCTCTGAACTTGCCGGTGGTGTCAGGAGATTGTCCAACCAGCTCCAGACAACGTCTCATTAAGGCATGATCGCCGAATAACACAAGATTATTATGATATTGAATATTGGTATCCCGAATGTACTGCCCTCTCTCCCTCGTGACGCAATCGGTATAGCCATCTTCCATATTCACAGCTTGTGTCCTCGCCCCCATGGCCCAGATCTCATTCAGCAGAGGATCGGAGCAGTGGAACCTCCCCTTCTGCTCTGCTGGATAGCTTGCCGAACGAAGCTCCAGCCCTCGGAGGATGATGTCTCTCTGCGGCTTACGAACGGTGAGCTGCAGGTAGCGGAAGCCTCTCGGCTGTGTGATCCTCCAGTCCAGGAGCGCTTGATGGTCCGCTCCAATGGCCCGATCGCCCAGTCCATACCAATGATAATGACGGAGATGCTGCTGATCCGCGTTCAGATGTTCGCTGTAGGTAAGGTCTGCGACGGCACCTCCAGCTCCTTCAAGCAGCAGACGAGGCCGCGTTAGCCTAGTCATGCCTAGATCAATGAGGACTGAGAAGCCTTCCGGATAATCCTCCTGATGGAAAGTATGACCTTCTAATTCATTAGGCGTGAGCTGCTCCCATGGTTCACCATAGCAGTCCCAGCCGGTCCCCATCTGAGGACTCGTTCCCTGTTCATCGGCGAACACAGGAATCCAGCCGCCGATCTCTTCCAAGTTGTCTTCCGGGGAGTAGGGCAGGAGCTTGCTGCGAAGCAGGCGGTCATACACCTCATGTGCAAGTACAGGGGTTCTCCGGAAGTGAGTGCCGCACCCTGAATCGCGCTCTGCAGAGACAAGGAGCCCTGCCCCCTTAGGAAGAGCGAGATAATGATGAACCATATCTTGAAGCGCCTCTCCGGCAGCCATATAGTAATTCCAGCCTTCATGCAATTGCACACGGTGATTGAGACGCATGCTGTGGACTTGTGATGGAACACCGGCCTCCAGCGGCTTGCCGTTCACCCATGTATGCTGGTAGTACAGCCCCATCGTTACGGTACAAGCCTCAGGTGTATAGATCCAGGTCGTGCAAGCATAGAATCTGCTATTCTGATCCGGCTCATGAATCTCATTCACATGGGGCATCGGTACACTGAAGCTGTATACCTCCTCCCGTTGAGCCAGTGGAAGGACGTGTAGCACTCGCTCCGGCTGAAGGAGTGTCCCTGACATGTAGGGGATGGAACGGGGCTTCAGCGCTCCCCACACTTCTTGGTTGCCCAGCTCTACTGCCGGCTTCCATGGTGTGTCCCCACCCTCTGCAATATGCCAATCTGTATGATCAAGCCGTTGATCATACAAGTCTGCAGCCTTCAGGAACAAGCTTGCCTTGGCTGCATAACGATAAGCCGGCGCTTCGCTGGCCAGCCATGGAGCCGTCCCAGTAGCAAGGTCGATTCTCGGTCCATTCCTCTGGGCGATGCCCCCCCAAGCCATGAATCCAGCTTGCGAGAGCATCGTGATGAAGCTCTTGTGGCCGACGTAATTCACTTGTACAGCAATGACGTTCCTTCCCGGCTTCAGGTGCTGCGACAATTCATGGGTGTCATAGAGCGGATACCTGGGATCGAATCGAACAGGGCCCGAGCCTATGTCATTCCCATTGACGTACAGCTGATAAGAAGTGTCCGCGAATAGATGCAGCAGCGCTTCCTCAGGACGGGCATCCAGCTTCAGGGTAAGCTTGAACCGGGCGAAGAGGTTCCTGCCTTGACCCTCTGGGTCTGTCCATATGGCTCTTACCTTGTCCGGCTTATCCGTTAATAAGGCGATCTTCTCTTGTTGTTCCATTCCTGTACACTCTCCCCTGCATGCATGATAATCCTTTACATCATGATGAGGTTAATTATAATGAAGCTAATCCTATCCATGCGGGTGTGAATGAGACAACATCATAGGGGAATGATGACAAATCGCCGGGAGGTATTGAGTGATGCGAAGTTCTAGAATTCTAACAGGCAGGGAAGTGTATCCTGACGAGCAGCCTATCCATGTCAGCCGTTCAGAGGAAGGCTTCTATCTGGAGCAGCATCGTCATGAATTCATTGAGATCATCTATGTGGAGGAAGGGAGCGGCTTCCATTATATTGAGGAAGAGCTCATTCGCGTGCAGCGAGGGGATATATTCTACTTGCCCGTAGGAGTCTCTCATGTGTTCAGGCCGTCGGGCCAGCCTCCTGCCCCGCCTCTCGTTATCTATAACTGCGTCGTGCAGTCTGCTTGCCTCATTCAGTTGAATAAGCAGTACGAGCTGAACCTTCCTTATTGTCCGAATGAGGATAACTCGGATGCAACTGGAGACCATCCGCGCAACTGGTATAGGTTCCGAGATCAGCAAGAGGAATTAGGGGGCATATTCCGAAGTATGGCACGGGAGAGCATGGGGAGGAGATCTGGCTATACAACTGCGCTTGCTGCCTGGCTGCTGCTCCTGCTTGTTAAGCTGTTCCGTCAGGAGGAGGAGCACCCTTCCGTGCCTGCTTCAATGGCCCACGCCAATGCCATGCAAGCCGTGCTTGGCTGGCTGGAGCTGCACTACAGCGAGGCCGTTACGGCAGAGAGCGCGGCTGCGGTGGCAGGGATGAGCACAAGGCATCTGCACCGGCAATTCAGACTGCACACGGGGCTATCCTTCCTGCAATACTTGCAGAACAGACGAATAGAGCGCAGCTGCCTCTTGCTAGAGACTACTGCGCTCAGTACCAGCGTCATTGCTGATCTGGCAGGCTATCGTGATCGGAAGAGCTTCTACCGCGTATTCAGGAGAATAACCGGTGTCACCCCGATGGCTTACAGGCAGTCTCGGCAATCGTGACAATGTCTCTTCCCTCACTAGAGGAATTGAATGTTGTGAGCGTGCTTCGTATGAAGCCACAGATCATCTTCATTCTTCACTCGCTTATCATTCAGATAGACATGCTCGAACATAATATGATCGATAGGATAATCTGATAGTCCTCCTATGATGGAACAAGTGTAGCCGCTGTTGAAGGACTGCTCGATGGCGTGGATGTTGCTGAAGTGAATGTTGCGTATGCCGCCCTTAGCTGCATCGAAGTTCCATCTGGAATCTACCATGCGGATATCGATAAGCTTATCGTAGAAGTGCTCAATTCGAATGTGATTGTACCGAATATCGCTGACGACCGCACGGTCCCCGTTATGAATGCTCATAATTGAGCCGAAGCCATGAACCGCGATGATGTCAATATTGTCGAATACTATATCGCTTACCGACTCCGTTCGCAGCTCGAATCCAATCTCAAGCGCATTGCCTGCATTCCCATCGCTCGTGTACATGACGCTGTTCTTCACCACGATGCCGCTGACATCCTGCCCCCAGTCCAGCTGAGCATTCTGAGGGTGAAGCTCACGCAGATCCAATGCCTTGACGGCAATGCAGTCATCATTGTTCCGAATGAACACCCCGTCGATGACCACATCCTTCGAGCCAACGATGTCGATGCCATCCGAAGAGACACAGTAGCCAATCTCCTTCACATTGCGTATGAGCACACGCTCACAGGCGCCAAGGACAATCATCCAGTGGGGGGCCTCAATTAGCGTAATTCCTTCCATGAGAACATCTCGGCACCCCTCCAGGACGACGAAGAACTGCCGCCCTTCTCCACGTTGAGGCACCAGACATCCATCCAGGACGCCCCTCCCAATAATCTGAATATGGTTAGCGTTCGTTGAACGAATGACGCCTCGGACGACAGCCCCGCCCTCCAAGTACACGGTCTGGCCGCTATGAATGCGTAGGATGCCAACGTCATAGACCTCGCCGCCTCTGAAGTAGAGGACATTCGGATCCTTCGGATCCGGCACATGTTCTTCCAGCGGATTGGCGAACAAGAATAGCGGCATGGCTTGTCCATTCAGCTCAATGTATAGATTCATCGGCTCCTTTATTGTGAAGCAAGCCGTGTCAGCAGCTGTCACCTCTGCTATGACCGCTCGGCTTAATGGACGAACGACAACGCTCTCTAACGGAGCATTCGAACGAATCCTTATGAATGCTTCTCCTGTGAAGGAGAACGTTGCGAAGTTCGCTACCGTGGCTGGGTACACGAAGACTGGCTCTCCGTTCACTTCTACTTGGGTGCCCTCCGCTGCCGGGCAGCTAGCTGGATACGTATAAGTAACAACTTCGCTATGGCTAGTATGACTGGTATGGCTAGTATGGCTAGTATGGTGCATAAGACAACTCCTTCGCTTATGATGTAAGCCCCCATACTATATCGTATCCCCTGATTCAGCTCTACCACTATCCTTACTATTGCTAACACTCTTGTGACTTGATCGTATGATTCTTCAAGCTGCCTAGTCCCCATTGCTCCTGGAGAGCAGTCAGGGCAGTCCTGCCTAGTACAGGAATATACAGCTCATACTCTGAACGTACGCCATCGTCAATTGGGTACCCTTGATGCACTTCCCGAGGACTTCCGCACCACTAGGGATGTTGGCAGCTTAACCATCTTCCGCTCAGCATCTGGATTATCCATGAGCCCCAAGAGCAGCTCTGCTGCCTTCGCACCTATCTCTTCCTCTTGCTGGACAACACAGGTTGGCGGCACTTGATTCATGAAGGAGTAGGTATCATCGTCGAAGCAGACGACGGATAGGTCTTCCGGCACTCTCTTGCCCATGGCGAGAGCAATCTGGATGATTCGCATACCGATTCCATAGTTGCTTGCGAATACGGCTGTTACTTGAGTGTTCCTATGAAGATAGCTGCGAATATCATCCTCATGGAGTTCATCCAACAGCAGTCTACGGTCAACAGGCAGCCCGCAATCCGACAGAGCGCGCTCATAGCCTGACAGCCTGTCCTCAAGACTTGTCGTTCCTGTCAGCTTAGAAGAAGCGAAGGCAATCTGTGAATGTCCTAGGTCAAGTAGATGCTTGACCCCTTCGTAGGCTCCCTGCTCATGATTGGAGCAGACACAGTTCGTCTCAATTCCCTTCAGATATCGATCTATAATGACAATTGGATATCGATCTAAGGTAAGCCTCAGAATGTCCTCGTTGTAGCTCTCCCCGTCAACGGGATAGACAATTATTCCGCTAACCCCAAGCTCGACTGCTTCTTGCATGCGAAGCTTCTCTCTTGCTGCATCCTCATAAGTGCTGCTAAGCAGCAAGCGGCATCCCGCTTGGTCTAACGTCCTCTCTATCCCCTTCAGCAGGTTGCTGGTGAACCTGTTATCCACACGTGGCAGCAGCAAGGATACGATAGGCTTCTTCCCCCTCTGCTTGTCCGAAGCATACAGAATCGGTCTCCCATTCTTCGCGACGAAGCTTCCCTTGCCCTGAATGCGATAGATCCTGTCTTCCTCAACCAGCTTATCGAGCGCCTTCTTAATGGTGATGCGGCTGACGCTGAACTGCGAGGCAAGCTCATTCTCCGAAGGCAGCTTCTCTTCCGGCTTCCAGGTCCCTGCTTCAATGCCATCTATAATGTAATGGTGAATCTGAGTATACATAGGGGTCTGCTTCTCCCGTTGTGTCATCCATCCCACTCCGTTCCATGTAATAGTACAAGCATACAACTTACTCCTTATGAATTCAATATTTCTATTTACAATAAGCTTAATTACGAATATCATTGGTCTATATATAATATAACAAGTTAACTATACAAGTTGTATACTTGTATATGTAACGGAGGGTATCTAATGACAACACAGACTCATGTTCATGTCCTATCACACACACATTGGGATCGGGAATGGTACTTGCCCTATGAGAAGCACCACCTGAAGCTCATTCGACTCATGGATTCCGTACTTGAGCTGCTTGATCGGGACCCGGAATTCAAGAGCTTCCATCTCGACGGACAGACCATAATAATTGAAGATTACTTGCAGGTTCGCCCTGATATGCGGGGCAAGGTTGAGAAGTATGTTCGCGAAGGCCGCCTCATTAATGGACCTTGGTACATTCTTCAGGATGAGTTCCTGACGAGCAGCGAGGCTAATGTGCGCAACTTGCTGATTGGTCATCAAGATGCAGCTGCATTCGGCCCGGTAGCCAAGATCGGATACTTCCCTGATTCCTTCGGTAACATGGGACAAGCTCCGCAGATGATGCGCCAAGCTGGCATTGAAGCTGCTCTATTTGGCCGAGGCGTTAAGCCAACCGGGGCCAATAATGTAGTGACTGACGGAGACTTCGAATCTCCCTACTCCGAGATGGAATGGGAATCCCCTGACGGCTCTAAGGTGTTAGGCATTCTATTTGCCAATTGGTACCATAATGGAATGGAGATTCCCGTTGATCCCGAAGAGTCGAGAGTCTATTGGGAGCAGAGAATGCAGGATGCTGCTAAGTATGCTTCCACTCCGCACCTGCTCTTCATGAACGGATGCGACCATCAGCCAGTTCAAGCGAATCTGACCGAAGCGCTGCAGGTTGCGAAGCAGCAGTTCCCTGATGTCGAGTTCATTCATACGAACTTCCCTGATTATATTAGAACTGTGCAGGGAGCCGTTAGCCCTGATCTGAAGATCATTCGCGGAGAGCTCCGCAGCCAGCGCACCGACGGCTGGGGAACACTGGTCAATACAGCCTCCGCGAGAGTCTATATTAAGCAAGCCAACCAAGCCTGCCAAGCACTGCTAGAGAAGGTGGCTGAGCCGCTGGCTGTCCTTGCCAGCAACGTTGGAGTTCCTTACCCTCATGACTTATTCACGTACAATTGGAAGATGTTAATGCAGAATCACCCTCATGACAGTATCTGCGGCTGCAGCGTAGACGAAGTTCACCAAGAGATGATGACGAGATTCTCGAAGAGCCGCCACCTGACCGAAGGTCTGATTGAGGAGAGTACAGCGTCCATTACCGGGGAGATTAACACTGATATCTTCAACCATGCGGAAGCTGTTCCATTCGTTGTCTTCAATACGGCAGGAGTTGAGCGCAGCGGACTGATCCGCATCGACCTGGATCTGGAGCGCGTGCCGCTCTATGAACCATCCCCAGCTGAGATTGCGCAAGGGCTAGCCTCACACTCCATTGAAGGGAAGATCGTTAACCATGAAGGTCAACTCGTACCCGCTGTATTCGAGGACTTAGGCGTAGGATTCGGGTATACACTGCCATCGGACAAGTTCCGCCAGCCTTATATGGCAAGACGAGTTCGAGTTGCCATACAAGCAGAGCACGTTCCGGCTGGAGGCTATGCCACTTATGCGTTCATCCCAGGTCCAGCAAGCGAGGCTGCTGCTGCAGATCATCAGGATTCATTGCGTTCAGAGGGGAATACCGTTGCCTTCGATAACGATAAGCTGGGTGTCATCATTGCAAGCAACGGCACATTCACCGTCATGGACAAGGCAACCGGCAAGCTGTACCGCGACTTAGGCTCCTTCGAAGATACGGGGGACATTGGCAATGAATACATGTATAAGCAGCCTGCTGGGGAGCAAGCTCGAACAACTGCACACCTTCAAGCTGATATTCAGGTGCTTGAACAGAGTTATCTTCGTACAGTCGTTGCGATTGAATTAGATTGGGAGATTCCTGCCCACGCGGAGTCAGCGCTAACGGTCGAACAACAGCAGATGGTACACTTCCCTGACCGCAAGTCGCAGCGCACGAGCACGACTGTTCCGCTCAAGCTGCACACCGTGCTCACGTTGGAGAGGGGAGCCGACGTACTCGGTATCCGAGTGTCCTATAATAATCAAGCGGCTGACCACCGGCTCCGGATGCTGTTCCCAACGGACTTGCAATCCGATGTCCATGTGGCTGATTCGATCTTCGAGCTTGCAGAGCGGGATAATGTTCCTGCAGTAGAGTGGAACAATCCTAGCAACTGCCAGCATGTTCAGACCTTCGTTGCTGTGGATGAGCAAGCTGCTGGACTTGCCGTTGCCAATCTTGGATTGAATGAGTATGAGGTTATGCGTGACGGTCGCAATACAATTGCAGTCACTCTGCTGAGAAGCGTTGGTGAGCTGGGAGATTGGGGCGTATTCCTCACCCCCGAAGCCCAATGCATAGGGGAACAGACGGCTGAGCTCCAGCTCATACCATACCGAGGCAGAGGGAACCGTCACGATGCTGCTGTCAAGGCTGCTCTGTTCCATACACCATGGACAGCTGTCCAGACGACCGTTCATTCAGGCTCCTTGCCTGCGGTCCATCGCCCGCTTCAATGGGGGGGCAGCGAGTTGATACTATCTGCTGTGAAGCTTCATGCTTCCACTGGAGATCAGATCATTCGCTGGTACAACACCTCGAACAAGCCTGCACAGCTCACTATTCATGCAGATGCTGCCAAGCAAGCTTGGTACAAGAGCAATATACTTGAAGAGAACCTGCTGCCGCTCATACCTGCTGATGGCTTGCTGACGATAACCGTCGGCCCTGCAGAGATTATAACGTTAGGCTGCAGACGAGCAGATTAACTAAGGGTATGAAGTACACGATGTGCTATAGACTACCGTAATAGTAAGGCGGTGCCGAGCTTGTACGCTCCTGCACCGCCTTATACTGTGTTAATCCGCTTTTTCTTAATAACCTGCGTAATGATGAACATGAGAGGAATATAGCCGTATATGACATATAGGCCAATGGTCGAATACAGCTCATGCATCCGCCTGATGCTGCTGCGATCTTGTACGAAGTGCTCCAGTATGAGAAATCCGGCAAGTAATCCTAGCAAGCCTCTGCTCGGCTTCACTCTTAACGTATTCTTCATGCCGCGGCAAGCGACCCACAGGCTGATGCCAATGTTAGCTACAATCTTAATCATCCACAACGATATCGCTAAGTACTCTAATCTCTGTAGAATCGGCACCTCGATAATCATGATCATCGACAGTGTCGGCCATATAATCTGACGCAATTGTCCTTCGCTGTAATACATGAATGTAATGAAGGAGGTAATAAGATAGAGTGACGTGACGAAGATGACCGTCCAATGTGCCCACTTCTGCGACTTGGCCGGTGTCTTGATGAAGGGATAGTACATGATCAGCGCTTCGAAGCCCATGAATGGATACAGCATACTCTTGGAAGAGCGGACGATATCCTGGAGCGAATGGTTCATTACGGGCAGCAGATTCATGGGATGGCGGAACTTGAACGTAATGACGAGGATGGGAATAACAAGCAGATAGGAGAGAATCATTCCCCAGAAGGACAAGCCAGTAATCGCGCGGAATCCTCCCGAC
Source organism: Paenibacillus sp. GCM10023252 (assembly GCF_042653305.1). Lineage (NCBI taxonomy): Bacteria > Bacillati > Bacillota > Bacilli > Caryophanales > Paenibacillaceae > Paenibacillus > Paenibacillus sp. GCM10023252. The sequence goes on along the minus strand of NZ_JBHSHW010000038.1, from coordinate 41,176 downwards.
ACGGTGTAGTGAATGAGCACAACCAGAGCTATACTGATGGCGAGTACGCCCATCTCTGGAAATATCCACACTTGAATAATCTCGATATAGGATCGAAATTCAACAAACGCGCCTGAATAAAAGTACAATACAATTAGCAAGTTAACGCCATTCCCGAGCCACTTCCCGAAGTATCTCAAGTTAATGGACGTTATGTCCTCTGCTTCGTGATGGGCGGTAGACAAAATACGATAGATCATCCAGAGAATAACATGCACGCTAATTGCCATGAGCAGCACAGAGATCCATCCATCGTAACCCGCATCTTGAATCAGTTCACGTTGAAAATTCAATACACCTACGCCAACCATACTGACATAAATAAGAAAAATGATAAAAAAGGGAGAAATCGTATTTTTTTCGTTCATCGTGTTAGCCATATTCTCCCCCTAGCCAGCATCGCCATTTTATTCTGTCAGACCATATTGGGCAATGTTTACTTTTACGTTCACCTTGGTCTCCAGCTGTGCATATTGTCTGTAGAACTTCTCCTCATTCCACTGCCTGGAGCGGCTTCGCAACAAATCACCGAATCCGATTGGATCTACTTTATTTTTTTGGAACAGGTCAATTAACGAATAAATCTCTTGACTAAAATAGGACTCCAACATGCGCTCCAACTGAGCAATCTCGTAATTGGAACGTAAGTTGATTCGATCGGGCAGATCCTTTACTTCCACTTTCAATTTCAAATCAATCGCAATAGAAGGAATCGGTTCGAAGCGATTTACGGTATAACTCACTTTAGAGTGTATGCTGCTCATTAAGAGGAACTCATTAGCACTGCTCTTCGCTCCTGAGCCTGCAATAGGAATCATGTAGCTTCCATTCTTCGAGTTGTCCAACAGCAGCTTGAGCAGGAAGGATTCTCTAATCCCAATATTGGCAACGTGCTTGCTGCCTCGGAATAATGCGAGTCCGTCTATCTTAATCTCTCCCCGCTCCACCTTCAGTCGCGGGAGGAATAGATCCCGGCCTTCGCCATAGTAGTTGAACAAGATCTCATGAAGATTCTGCATGGGCAAGTTCCCATTCCTCATGTTCTGCTCTATCATGGAGGATAGAAAATAAGGCCGATGTGTCTTCTGAACTATCCTAAGCAAGGCTGACCCTTCTCCGTCTGCTACAGCCATCTGAAGCATCGTGGGAATCTTGGGATCCCTGGACAAGCTGTTGATCTCCCCTTCAATTCCTTCACTAGCATAGGACTGCCCGAACAACACCATTCTTAATTGTCCGTATTGAATAGGGTCCTTCGTCTTCGTATTCAGTCTTGGCATAATGTCGTAATTCGAGTTCGACTCCGTATCCAGCAGCTGCAGCTCTGCTTGGCCCCTATCCTTGTAATGAGCGATTAGGACCGCACTTCTCACCCGATGATTAGGGGCTGTGTCGAAGCTAATCGTCTGAACCAATTCCATCTGGTCAATAATATGCTGATCACAGCCAGCAAGCAGCGCACACGTGAACGTGACTAGAATGGTCCACCTTGTCATCAGAGCCATATCCCAATCCTCCCTTCTTCCTATTAGCTACTCATCATCTAATTCATGCTTGCGCTGCACAACCTTCGGAGTGTACCTAGTTGGAGCACCGGTCCTTAAGTATTGAGGTCTGCGATTCAGCCATTGATACGAGGAACGAATGAAGCTGTCCCTTAGATCTGTCACTCGCAGCGGGAAGGCAGGCAGCATATAGGGAGAGCCCAAGGACGTTAGCCGGGTGATATGGACAAGAATGAATCCAATCCCGAAGAACATCCCGATGCCGCCCCAGCTTGCAGCAAGTATAATGATGGGGAACCGCAGGAAGCGAATCGTATTCGACATCTTGTAGATCGGTGTTGCGAATGAGGCTAAGGCAGATAATGCAACTATAATGATTAATACATTGCTCGTCAGAGCGGCTTCCACGGCCGCTTGCCCCAGAATAATACCTCCAACGATGCCCAAGGTCTGTCCGATTCTTGAAGGCAGCCTGGCCCCCGCTTCTCTTAGGAACTCGACCGTTATCTCTAAGAACAGAACTTCAATGAGCGGAGAGAAAGGTACGTTCTGTCTAGAGTAGATCAATGGCCCGAGCAGATCCTTCGGAACCACTTCGTAGTGGTACGTTGTTATAGCAACATACATGGCAGTAGCGAATAAGGAGAAGAAGACGCCGAATATCCGGATCATTCGGAAGAAAGAACCAATCATCCAAGGCAAATAATAATCTTCTGGAGATATAAAAAAATCAAACAAAGTAGAAGGCCCGGTCACAAAGTAAGGGGACCCATCGCTTATGACTGCAACCTGACCACTGATTAAGGCATAGACGACCCTATCCCTTCGTTCTGTTGATAGGAACAATGGAAATGGAGTCCATGTATTGTCACACATAATCTCATCGAGCTGAGAGGAATCGAATACGAGTTCAAAATCAATATCTCGCAGTCTTTGCTCCATCGTGTCTATGTATTGCTTATTGGTAACTCCTTCAAGGTACAGCAAGGCAACCTTAGTCTGGGAGAGGGAACCGATCGTAATCTCTCTGACAACTAAGTTCGGAACCTTGATTAGCGCTCTGATCAGCCGAATATTCGTATGAATATCTTCGACGAATCCGACCTTAGGACCAACTACACTGAATTCATTCTCTGTATCGTTGCTGTCTCTTAACCCTAACATATTAGGTATGTTAACGAGTGCACATGGAAGGCTGGACTTATCAATCTGAATCATGATAGAACCGCAGAGCAGCTTAGCTTGAACTGTATCAACCTCATACGTAATCTCAATGTCATCGATGGGAACCCATGCCCGGATATGTTCGAGTTGTTCCAGCTTCTCCTCTCTGCCGCGATCTTGCATAGGAAGTATCACATGATACTGGAGCAGCTTCTCATCTATTAATGTTTTGTAATAGGAGATAGTGAGTTGCTGATCTGGCAGATTAATGGATGTCGTTACGAAGTCACTGGATTGTGCACATCTCTCTAGCAGCTGTTGTAAGGTCTGGCTCGATACCTGAAGCTGGTTCATAGGCTAATCCGTGATTCCTTCCTTCTATAAGTTGACTGCACGCCTGTTATCATAACCAAAAACCCCTGAATTATCCTATTCAAGCACATAGGATGACTCAGGGGTATCACTCAGAGTTATTAATCAGGGTTCAAACTTAAAGGAAGTGTATGTCTCTAGCTAACTCTACGACCATTCTTGCCTCACGGGCGGACTGTGCGTGCTCACCATGAATTATGATATTGTCGAATACGATATCCTCTACCATATGCTCCTCATCCCAGCCTCGGATAATCGATACAGGGTACGGACCGTCAACAACTTGTATATCCTTGAAAACAATACCTCGAATGGACCCCCGCTCTTCATCCCTGGAATACTTAGAATGAAGAATCTTAATATCGAACAGCTTCTCCTGGGCATCCTCTACTCGTATGTTCTCATAGTGAATGTCAGAGATGGCCGCTCGGTCCCCGTGATGAATGGTGAACGTACCGCCGGACTGATGTCCCTCGAACTCACAGTGGATAATATCGCAATTGAAGAAGACGACATTGCGGATAGACTCGCAGCTGGTCTCATAGCCGATCTCAAGGCAGTTGCCCCAATTCGCGTTCCAGAGCACGCACCGCTCGACCCTCACATTGTTCACATTCTTAAGCCCCGCAGGATCCATATAGCTTACCGCCTTCACGGCAACGCAATCATCATTAGACCGGATGAAGCAGTCTTGAATGGTCACGTTCTCTGAGCCGACGACATCAATCCCGTCTCCTGTTCCTTCGAACGTAATGATGTTGAGATCAGCAATGGATACATCCGTACAAGCAATCGGAACGACATGCCAGTTCGCACCGTCCACGATAGTGATGCCTTCCAAGCGGACATCCCGGCACCCGACCAGCTTGATCATCTGTGTCCGATTCTCATAAGGAAGCACGGGACCGTTCCGCCAGTTCGATCCATCTAGAACGCCTCGTCCCTTGATTGTAATGCCGTCTGCATATTCTGCAATGACCCTTCCTCTCACAATAGCCCCTTCTTCAAGATACAGGGTCTCTCCCGCGTGCAATCTAATCTCACCTGCTTCATGAATCTTACCAGCTTCGTAATAATGAATGCCCGGTCCGCGAACGGGCTCGTCCTTCTCCAGCTCATGCACGAATAGCAGCAGCGGGCTTCTAAGATCGCCGTCGAGCTCCAAGCTCAGCTTGGATGGAGAAGCCACGCTCACTCGAAGCTTGCTTCCTTCCCGCTGCGGTGTCAGTCCTGCCTTCAGCGGGCGAAGCTTGTATTCTGAATAAGGGTGCAGTACATCTATCTCCATATCCGCCACGCCATTGAGCGATATAATTGCGTAGCTGGCCACGTCGCATTGATGCACGATAACCTCTTCTCCATTGACCTTAAGTCGATACTTATCCGAGAGCCGTACGCTCTGATTCAGTTCCATATGGCTAAGCTGCTGATTCATAGGTGAATCCATCCTCCTTCGAGATCGTCTGCTCCTATCCTAATTCGATGGAGCACGTCACACAATAGAAGATAGGCAATTGCCAACAGAATTCAGAGGTAGTGACGACGATATTCCCCGGAGAGGTTCAACAGCTTATTCCCCGGTTGAAGCGGATAACGAAGGATAGAGCAAGTGATAGACACGATAGATAACCGCTGCGGCTTCCGCTCTTGTCAGCGTATCATTCGGAAGCAAGGCGTTGCCGGTCCCCTGGATTAGACCTGCCGCTGCCAGAGCTGACGCGCTGTCCACCGCATAGCTGCACAGCTCTGATTCGTCAGCGAACGGTGCAAGAGCGGCATACTCCCCTTCAGGAAGGGGGTGTCCTCCCAGGGCAAGAGCGCGCTTCAGCAGGACCATCATGTCCTGTCTCTTCAGAGAGGCATCCGGCAGGAATCGCCCATCTGCTGTACCGTTCACAAGTCCGATAGAGCTTGCTGTGCGTATCGCATCATAAGATGGGTTCGAGACTGGCACATCCGCGTAAGATCGGCCTTCCTCCTTAGCTGAGAACGAGAACAGGCGAAGAAGCATGTGAACGAACTCGGACCGAGTGACTGAGGCTGTTGGATCATACTTACCTTCGGACTTGCCCCTAATAATGCCCTTGGCCGCCATGGATGCAATGTATGGCCTAGCCCACTCGGCTTGCTTCAGGTCATTGAAGGACGCTTCTACATAAGCTACCGCATATTCACCCAGCTCTGCCGCCTGGAAGACAACACAGCGTCTAACCGCATCATAATGCCCGCTTGAGACGGTCTGCGAAGAGCCTTCATCCTTGATGTGAAGGATGGTGATGAAGTCTGGGTTCTCTCCCTTCCCAAGCTTGTATGGAATGCTGACTTCCATTACAGCTGTGGGTTGGCTAAGCTTCACTGGCTTATCGTCAGCGAGCAGGGAGACCGCAACGCGCGGACGGTCTTCAACGATCTTCATGACCTCAGCTCGTAGTGCTTCCTTCCCTTGACCTATCGTAAGCAGCATGTCATCCGCGACCCCATTCGGCTTAGCTTCCGCGGCTGCCAGCCACAGATCCTTGTTCGTTCGTAAGCTGCCGAGCTCCGTGCTGACCATTAACTGCTGATTCGAATTCATAGCTGACAACGCTTGGACAGGAAGATCGACACCATAGGCATCAGCGCCCTTGGCCTCATCTAATGCAATCTCTACCGTCCGAACTTCCTGCTCGGCGCCTGCATCATTCTTGAAGACTAGCTTCACAGCTTCCGTATCCAATACCGCCTTCGCGAGTCCTTCATTCTGCGGGTAATAGGAGGTCGGTCGAATCGTTATTCGGCCATCTGGATGTCTTACAATCTGCGACTGTCCTGCTGGGTCCGTTCCTCCGCCAGTACCGCTAGGTCCAGGGTCCGTCCCTCCTCCCGCAGGAGGTCCCTCTGGCTCAGCTTGTTGAACGTTCTTATACCAGCCATAAGCAGGCGCTTCCGTAAGCAGAATATTATCCGCATAGAACTTCACCAGTGAGGTCTCGTCCTTCCAGATGAACAGCTGCGGCGATTCCATGACAGCTGGTGTGGTGAATGAGATCTGCTTATACGTATAGTTGCCTTCCGTGAACGACAGCTTGTGCTGAACATTCACACCGCCCTGCTGATACTGGAACCCAATCTCCGTAGGATGGTCGCTGCCAATCGCAGCTTCATGTGTTCCCCATGCACCAAGCACATACGTTGTATTGGGCTTAAGCGGCATCGGCTGACCGCCGCCGTCACCTGCAGACGGGTTGCCGCCTGTCCCTACTTGCAGAGCTTGCAATCCACTGACAACCCGGTCTGCTTCCTTGGTCACTGACAAGGTCGAAGACCAGTTCATCCAGCCTGTCAATCCAGCTTCGAACCCCGCATTAAGCACCGGATTCTTAACTTCAGTCAATACAATTCCGTCGGTATAGAAGTCATAGCCTGCACCGATTGCCTTCGGCTTCCAGATGAACAAGGTGCCGCCTGTAAGCTCCGGCGGAGTAGTGAAGTGAAGGCTCTTATACGTATACTCCTTCTCATTGAACGGAATTCTATAGTGCACTTCCTCCGATTCGCCCGGCACGGAATACTTCATTCCAATCTCCGTCTCCTGACCTGCAGCCGGACTGTCTGTATTCATGCCCCAGGCTCCAAGTACATAAGTCGTATTCGGCTTCAGAGCGATGCTCTGTCCGCCGCCGTCACCGCCGGCACCGGTATGCCCTACCTTCAGCGCGGTCACGCCGTCAATCACTCTCGTTGTATCTGTCTCTAAGGATTGGGTCCAATTCGACCATCCCATCAGCCTGTCCTCGAAGGATCCGTTGGCAACGAGATTACGTACTTCCTTAAGGGAGAGATCGTCGAGATAGACATCATACCCCTGCTCGCTCTTCGGCTTCCAGATGAAGAACATACCGCCAGACAGCTCAGCCGGCGTTGTGAACACGAGCTGCTTGTATTCATACTCTGCCTTGCCATAGACAAGCTTATGATGGACTTCACCTGCGACGCCCGGCGTAGAGTACTTGTAGCCAAGCTCCAGCTCTTGGCCTGCTGGTATATCTGCGCTTGCCTTGCCCCAACCGCCTAGGACATAAGTTGTGTTAGGCTTCAGCTCGAACGCTTGTCCTCCTCCATCTCCACCAGCACCCGAATGAGGAACCTTAAGCGCATGTGAGCCCGCCATCCCTTGGGGGCTCTCTACGACAAGGGAATTACTCCAATTCATCCAGCCGTTAAGCCCGCTCTCGAAGCTGCCGTTCGTCAGGAGATTAGGGGCCTCTGTATCAACAGCAATGGATTGATAAGCGATATTATTATGAAGATTGCCATCTCCTGCTTCAATGAGCTCCGCCACCACCTGGAAGTCCTTGCCCTCCTGGACTTGAATGGGTACCAGGCTTGTCAGCTCGATATCGCCTCCCGCTGGGACCGTTACGTTCTGAATCACCCACCCGGCAGGATATCCATTCTGCTTGAAGGCTACGTGTACAGGTGTATTCACCAGATCTACGGTTCCTCTATTCTTCACCTTCGCCGTTAAGGTAATGGCATTACCTGCGGATACAGGCCCATCCTGGCCTGTTCCAATATGTGCAATAACGAGATCGGGACTCCCTGATGGAATAGCGTCATCAGCAATGGCCGTCCGTTCATCATTCTCGGGCCGCACATCTCCCGCATATTCCACGACGGCCTTAATGGAGGCTCCCCCGCCATGCCACGCCAACACATCCGAAGATACCGTAAGCCCTTGCTGGAATGGCAGCGGCCCCGCTGCTTCCTTCACGGAAGACAGCTGATCATTCACATAGAACTTGACTGTGAACCGGTCCGTGTCAGCTAGATTGGACGTTCCCGTATTCTGTATGACGGCAGCGGCCGTCGCTTGGCCCGATGCTGCTGCTGTCCCGTCTACGGCCAGCTGCACGACCGCCAGATCAGCTCCGTCTTCCGTATACAGGCCATGGTTGTCGTCCCAGATCAGCTTACCGGACAAGGACAGGTTCGAGGGCTCGCTGCCATCTATCCGATTGACCTTCCAGCCTCCGGATTGTTCGGCTCCTGTCGTCAGATTGAACTTATCCGTTCCATCCCAGTGCCAGTACATGCGTCCAGCCTTAAGTCGGGGGGCGACATCATACATGGTCCGGACAGCCCCAGTATTCGATGGCAACCCATCTGTCCCATACTCTCCAATAATAATAGGGAGCCCCAGGCTGTGAATGCGTGTTATATATTGCTGAAGTCTTGTGCTGGCTTGATCCCATTCTCCATACATATGAAGGGCGTAGACGATACCGCCATAGACCGAGGATAGCGCTGGACCCTCCTGAATAACGGCGCTGTCCTGATCGCCGTTCTTATAGCCGTAACCTTGTCCCCAATTATGCTCATCCAGCACAATCAGATTATTCGCTCCCTCGGCACGAACCGCTTGAATGAATGTCTCGTGAACGTCCTTCCAGCGCTGAATGGAATCCGTCTTGGACAGTCCCCCCGTTCCTGGTTCGTTGAGGAAGTTGAACCATACATAAGGGTTGTCCCGATACGTTGCCGCCAGACTCCTCCAGAATGCAGTGGTCTGCTCCATAGAAGGGTAGTGCTTGTCCCCATCTGTATAGGCATTGTCCTTCGGATATTCCCCTGTGAAGTCATGATTCTCGAGCATGACAACCATCTTCTTCTTCGTGAACCATGTAATTAGCTTATCGAGATCCCCATTGTTATTCGGAACGCCGTTCGCCTCCAGCCGAGGGAACATATTGACACGAATCGCATTGAACTTCCATACCTCGGTCATGAGATCCAGATCCTGAATCGTATCTCTCGACCATGGCCATCTCGGGCCGTTAACGTTCACCCCTCGAATAATGAATTCCTGACCGTCAGGGCGCTTAATCGTCTGTCCGTCAAGGGTGAAGTTGCCGTCTGCCATCGTAGGCAGGGCACCAGCTGGCTCAGATGGCTGAGGTACTGCAGGGTAGATGGATGATGTCTCGGTAAGGGAGAAGTCATCCAGCCGGAACTCCTGCGTACCCGACTTCCATATTCCCAGCTGAGATTGGTTCGCTGCATCAGGCCCGTATTCGGTGTTCGCCGGCGTAATGAAGGTTGTCTCGTAATAGGCGTAGTCCGTATTGCTGACGGTAATGGTCTCGAAGTCCGACCGGATAGCTTCTCCGACCGTCTTCAGCTTAACGATTACGCTGCCGCTTCCTGACGATACCTTGCCCCAGAAGCTCAGCTTGTAGGACTTGCTCGGCTCCAGCGGAATGAACTGGCCCGCCCCTCCATTGCCCGCACTGCCAATGAGCAGCGCACTTGCACCGCCATGAACATCGCTGGACGTAATGTCTGCATGACTCCAGTTCGACCATGGAGCCATGCCTTGCTCGAAGCTGGCGTTCACAATTAAGGTATCCTGCGAAGCAGGCGCATTGCTTGCTTCTGCTGTCCGTAACGGAACGACAGGAAGAGCCACCACCGCCAACAAGATCATTAGCAAGGGAAGCTTTATCCATTTTATATAGACCTTTTTCATATTACCTTCATCTCCCTTAACCGATCGATTAGTAATAGCGCTTACATATTAAGTTTACGAGGGATTGTTCTCTCGTGCATCGTCAAGCTGTCGGATCAAGGGTAGACTTGTGTCGCGAGCTGCTGCTTCAGCTTGGGTCAACCTCTGAACAATAGTCTAACCCCGTACTGCATGGTGCAGTGCCGGGGTTAGATAGGGTTACTCCTTGACCGATCCCAGCATGATCCCGTTAATGAAGTAACGCTGGAGGAAGGGGTAGATAATCATAATCGGAATCATGGTGACGAAGATCTTGGCCGCGTTCAGCGTCTTGTTGGACACCTGAATGGCCGAAGGATCCGTCGCAATGCGTGTTGGGTCGATCTGGACGACAATCCCTTGAATATAGGTCTGGAGAGGAATCAGATTCTGGTCCTGCACCATGATGAGCCCGAGGAAGTACTCATTCCAAGTGAACACAATGCTGAACAGAGTGACGGTCGCCAGGACCGGGATGGAGAGCGGAATGTAGATCTGGAACAGCATCCGCCATGGTCCAGCGCCATCCATAGCCGCCGACTCGTCCATCTCCTTCGGAATACTCCGGAAGTAATTCATAACCAGAATGACGTTGAAAATATTCACAATCATAGGAAGCACAAGACCAAGGAAGGTATTGGTCAGATGCAGCTGCCTCATAATCATGTAAAACGGAATAATACCCGAGTTGAACATCATAACGAAAATCAGAAGCCACATATATATGGGCCGAAGCGGGAACTTCTTGTCACTTCGTGAGAGCGGGAACGCCAGCATGATAGACACGAAGAACGAGAGAACAACGACGGCGATGACGCGCTGGACCGAGATGCCGAAGGCATGGAGGAAGCGCTTATCCTGGGTGATCTTCACATAGTTCTCGAAGTTCAGCCCTTGCGGGTAGAACGTGACGAGTCCGGCGTTCGCGGGTCCCGGTGAACTGAGCGAGATCGATATCGTATGAAGGATCGGGAAGATACAGATGACGGAGACAAACAGCATAATTACATAGATGATGGCATTAACAGGATCAATGGGCTTACGGGTCTTCTTCACGGCTTGAGCCTTAGCCGGCTCAGCAATGGTAGTCAAGATGAGCTCCCCCTCTCTAGAAGATGCGGTAGTTAGCGAACTTAGAGGCCAGCTTGTAGGCCACGACTATGAGAATGAAAGAGATAGCCGACTTGAACAATCCAATGGCCGCCCCAATCTCATATTGGAAGTCCTGCAGCCCTACACGATAGACATAAGTATCAATAATGTCGCCTGTCTCATACACAATCGGGTTGTACAGATTGAAGATCTGGTCGAATCCTGCATTGAGGATGTTCTGCAGACTTAGTGTGCCAAGCAGAACGATCGTTGCAGCTAGTCCTGGAATCGTAATATACAGCAGCTTGTGCCAGCGGTTCGCACCGTCAATCTCTGCTGCTTCATACAGCGTAGGATTAATATTCGTCAGAGCAGCTAAGTAGACGATCGCAGCGAACCCGAACTCCTTCCAAGTATCCGTCGCAATCACAATGGTACGGAACCAGTCGTTGCTCCCGAGGAACATGATAGGCTCTACGCCGAAGCGGCCAATGAACTTGTTAATGATGCCGTCCAGGCTCAGCATATCGCGCAGAATACCCGCTAGTATGACCCAGGACAAGAAGTGAGGCAGATAGACGATGGTCTGTACGACCCGCTTGAACAGCCGCTTGCGAACTTCATTAAGCAGCAATGCGAAGACGACTGGGACAATAATGCCAACCGCCATCTTGAGTATCGCAATAATAAGCGTATTTCGAATAATTCGGATACTGTTCTCGTTATCCCATATAATTCCGAAGTTTTCGAACCCCACCCACTCCGATTGCCAGATGCCGAGACCAGGGTTGAAGTTTTTGAAGGCAATGACGATACCTGACATCGGCCATAGATTCATGAGGATAATTATGAGCAATCCAGGAATCAGCATGATCTGGTAGTGCATGTATTCCTTCTGGAATAGGCGCCTTATCATATTCTCTCTCCTTCACTTAGTAATAACTTGTATGTAAGCCTCATTATATAGGGAAGGGATACAGGGATTAGAGGCCTTGCTGTTGCCTCGTGGGGGGATTATTGTCGCTAGTTCACCAGTGCAGCCTCCCTTCCACCTGCGCAAATAGAAGAGGCGCGGAATCTCCGCGCCTCAAGCTGTTTTTTTATTTCTTAGCTGCTTCGTTAACTTCCTTCGTAATCTCATCTCCGCCTGATGACTTCCACTTCGCAGCGAAGCTGTCGAAGTAATCAAGGGACTCGTCACCCATAATGATCTTAATGTAAGCTTCCTTCTGCTGATCCTGCAGCAGCGCCCACTTCTTCTCCATCGTAGGCGTGGTGCCAGGGAATGCATTGAATACAATCTCTTCCTTATTATCAATCGTTGGCTTAAGACCGACTGCCCATGCAGTGTACTGCTGCCAGTTGCTCACATCATCCTTGGCTACAGCCTGATCCTTTAATGGCTCGTAGGATTTAATCTTGTCGAAGATCGTCTTCTGCTCCTTATTGAGCGTGCTCTCATCTGCTTGGCCATCCAGAACCTGCTGGAATAACGTCATCGTCTTCACAACGGTATTGTGATCCGTCATCCCTGCTCCAAGACCAGGGAATTGTGGATGCTTCTCGGTTGCATCCTTGTAGAGACCCGTGTTCCGAGCATCAATCAATTCTTCATACTTGCCATTCTTCACATCAACATTAAGGTTGATTAGCTTCACAATCAGCTCAGGATTCTTGAAGCCCTTGCGTACTACATAATAGCTGGTAGCAGGAGTATCAATAGAAGCATGGATGACACCGTCCTTCGCAAGGCCATAGGCCTTCCACTTCGCATTCGGGTCATTGGTCACACTGTTCTGCATCGGCCAGAGCGGAGCCCACCACGGCTGGAAGAACAAGCCTGTCTTATTCGCGCCTATATCCTCTGCCGTCTTCCCGTTATCCTTAATTGCGAATTCCTTATCAAGCTCGCCGTTCTTGTACATCTCAGCAGCGATCTTCAGGCCTTCCTTCACCTGAGGCTGAATGCCGCCCCAATCGATGCTGCCATCCTCCTTCTTCACCCAGATAGATGGATAGGCGCCGAGATAGTTGAATACCGCATCGAACTTCTGCATATCGCCGGACTTGGAGGAGACGCCGTCTGGCGCCGCACGCAAGGACAACCCCATGCCTTTCTTATCAGCGAATGCCTTAGCAACGGTACGGAGATTCTCAATGGAGGTCGGCTCAGGCAGCTTCAGCTCCTCCAGCCAATCCTGACGGACCCATACAACGTTGGTCTGGGACATATCCATCTGAGCTGGAATCGCCATGATCTTCCCATCATAGGTCACTTGCTTCAAGGATACATTGTCCAGAGCACCGTAGATTTCCTTAAGACGCGGAGAAGCATACTTCTCGAATACCTCAGTCAGGTCCTCAATCATATCTCCCTCAACCAGCTGCTTCAGCAGCGCATCGCGCTTGCTGCCTTCAACGGTGAATACATCCGGGATATCGCCGCTGGCAATAGAGATAGCAAGCTTATTGGCATATTGTTCACCGTCTGTTGGGGCCATCCATTCAATTTTTTCCTTCACATTCAGCTTCTCTTCCTGGAACTTGGTGAACATATTATTTTCATAAGATTCCCCTGCCGGGAATTTCGGATCTTGATTAATTCCGCGTACCGTCGTATATTCAACCGTTTCTTCATACTTGCCAATGGGATCTACAGGTTCTGTAGAGCTTGACCCTTCATTGGTTGCTGCTGGTGTATCAGAGTTCGTGTTGTTGCCTTTGTTGTTACTGCCGCTGCTGCATGCGGCTGTGGTCCATAATATGGCTAAGATTAGTGAGAGCAGCATGAATGTCCTGCTGTGTCTGGTGAAGAGCTTCATTTTGTTTACCCCCTGATTCGTTGTGGATGTAACAGCTTACAACCCAATCATAGATTAGTTCTTCAGCAATTTAGGGGAGAATTCAGTTGCTTGTTGGGTCGTCTTTTGTCGTCAGTTGACCGCCCAATCTAACCTCACGTGGAAGTCTGCCGGTCTGCTGTCGGAAAAACTTGCTGAAATACTTGTCATCCTGAAAACCTACCGCTTCAGAAATCATATAGATGGGCTGATTCGTCTCTTGAAGCAGGGTCATTGCCCGGTCAATTCGGAGCAGGTTGTACAGCTCATGGAAGGAGATGCTGCTGAATTGCTTGAAGCAATGGCTGAAGTAGCTTCGATTAATATTCACCTTGCGAGACAGCTCGGTCTGCCCAACTCCGTCACTCATCTCGTCCATCATCATCTGAATGGACCGGATCAGACCAAGGCACACCTCCTGAGACAGCTCCTCCGATCGGAACAGCTTCCGGATCTCGCTCAGCCACTGCATCCATTGCTCCCAGAATGAGAACCCTTGCCGGGGATGAGGCCATTCCTGCAAGGAAGCCATTAGAGGAAGATGCCTCCAGGCAGACACCGTACCGAGCAGTAGAGCGGTCCAACTGTCCATAGGCGGCTTCACTATCCGCACTTGCTCCGTCCATGCCCTGAAGGCATCATCGTCGTATACCCAGTCGAATCGCTTCCAATTGTACTCCAGCATATCCATACTTCCTGACGAGGCTAAGGGATGCTGGATCTCCTTCCAGGTCAGCTCAAGGACAGACACATCGAAGCGATATTCGTAATACAATCGCTTCTCATACAGCTCACTGAATAGATTCATTAAGGTCTGCTGAGGTGCTGCTCCCATTCCATGAATGACAGCTGGAAGCCACGCCGCGGTATTGACGGTATGAAGCACAGCCTCTCGCGTAATGGACGGCTGCTTGAGTCTCGCCCCTTCCAGCAGGAGAGCCTTACGGCCGATGACCGTCACACTCTCCTCTGAACTCATGAGCGGCAGCAGCTTCTCTTCCCTGAGCTTCTCGGCCTCTTCAGCCCCTAGTGAGAGGAAGAATATCCCCCATGGCTCTGCCGGAGCAAGCGGGATATCGCGGGCAGTCCGCCGATTCTCCTCCTTCATCCGCGTGGAGATACGGGCTATAGAATGATCAAGTGAGGCATCCTCAAGCTCGGTCTTGACAATATAGTCGATCGCTCCTAATCGAATAGCCTCCTGTGCGTAGTGGAAGTCCTGATGGCAGGTCAATACGACAATGGTCACCTCCGGATACCTCCGCTTAACCTCCTTAATTAATTCGAAGCCAGGCATGATCGGCATCGTTAGGTCAGTAATGAGCAAGCCTACCGAAGGATGCTCCTCGAGGAACTCGAGCGCCTTCTCCCCGTTCGCGGCTTCGCCGACAATCTGTATGTCATGGCTCTCCCATGGAACCATATGGATTAATCCCTTGCGGACAAAATACTCATCATCTACGATTAGTGCGTCAATCATTGGCATTCTCCTTCACTATCGCTGGTATGCGGATCGTCATAGTCGTCCCTTCCCCCAGCTTGCTCTTCACATCTAATCGATAAGGAGGCCCAAAATGAAGCTGAACCAGATTATTCACATAATTAAGACCGATGCCGAAGCCCTTGGCTGGTCCGCTATTATCGCTGAGCAAAGCATTAACCTTGTCCTCGGTCATGCCCTGGCCGTTGTCTGTCACCGTTAAGACTAAGTGCTGCTGCGTATCCATCTCTGCCGTTACAGTAATAATGCCCCCTTCATCCTTGAAGGCGTGGTACAGCGCATTCTCCACCAGCGGCTGCAGAGAGAATCGAGGGATACTGAAGCTGCCTGCTTCCTCTTCCACATCGATATCGACTCGGAAGGTATAGTTGTATCGAATCTGCTGGAGTTGAATATAATCTCTGAGCGCTTGAACCTCATCTGCCAGTCGGACGATGCCGCCCTCCTTGCCAAGATTGTAATGAAGCACGCGGGTGAATACCTTCACGAGCGTAACGATCTCCTTCTGTCCGTTCATCATCGCAATCCATTGAATCGTATTCAGTGTATTATGCAAGAAGTGAGGGTTGATCTGATTCATCAGCTTCTCTACCTCCAGCCTGCGCTTGCGGTTCTCCTTCTCCTCCACCTCAGCAAGCAGCTCTCCAATCTGCACCTTCATTGCCGCGAATCGCTTAAGCACATCATCGAATTCAAGGATGCCCATGGGCACCACTTCCTTCTCCAGACGATTCATCGAGATCCACCTGATCTCTTCCTTGAATCGTGACAGCGGCCTGGAGATCGTCCGCCATATAATCCAAGCAAGGACGAGGCTCGTCATAATCGTAATTGCACTAATGATCAGGAATCGCAAGAGCCACTTATTAATATCCCGTTGAATATCTTCCCTGGCAATGAAGGCAATGAGCCTCCAGCCCTTCGAGCTCTCCTGTGCGTAGGAGACATGGCCCCCATAATCTTCCCCAGGCTGCAGCTTGGATCCGACGGGAATGAGCTCCGGCTTCTCACTGTATACGACCTGATTATCAGCATCTGTCAGTACATGAGAGACAGGGAAGCCGTACTGCTCCTCTCTGAATATATTTCTCGTGGCGAGCGAGCTCGTCTCCAGGTAGACATAGAAGTCATTATCCGAGATCATGCCGTCCACCTTACGGAGGATGGATAGCACGGGGCGGGGCTCTACCAGATTCATGGAGGGGTGAAAAGCGAAATACTCCACGTTCTTCTTCCGATTAAGCAAAGGAAAATCAGCCGGGTCCTTCTCATTGTTAACGTTATAGTAATCGAACAAATATTCCTTCGTCTCCGGAACATAGTAGAACATCGTACCGATGACAACGTTCGTATACAGAACCGATTCTAACGTTTCATTCACGCTTCGCAGCAGTCCAACCTTCTCGGAGGCTGAGGCTTTTAGGTAATTTTGAATTTTGATCCCTGTCGTACCATAGGCAAGCTGCTTCGAAGCAAAATCAAGATTATTAAGCGTGTTCTCCAGCGAGATTCGCTCCACCTCCAGATTGCTCTGAATCCCCTTCTCCACCCGATTATTAAGGAGTGAATATATAGAAGAATAAGAGGTGACACCAAGCAGAGCGAGCGGAATAAGAACGCTTACAATCAAAGCGGCTACCAGTCTCTGGCGAAGGGAACGTGTCTTGCCCTGCGGGAGGAATGGAAGTTGCATAAGCGAGCACCTCTCTTGTCTAGTTAGTTAAGTCGAATAATTCTATCGAATATAGAATGGAGATACAAGGGTTAATTGTTAGAAGGAAGAGGGTTCTTGTTGCATGACGGCTCATTGTGTGTGATATTCTGCACACAGAATACCCACTGTCATCTCCCTTCGTTCGTACTATACTAAGGGCATCACTCAGAAGGAGGTGCTCAGGCAATCAATTAAGAGCGCTTACAGGATGGTAACAACCGAGCTATTACACAATTAGAGGAGATGATGATTTGCATTACTACAACAATACGTTCAACAGAAGCCTCCCGAAGTTCATATGGCTGCTAACTATTGCTCTCGTGCTCAGCTTAACTGCTGCTGCGTCACACTCGATTCCTACAGTGCAAGCAGCAGGCAAGTTCTCCGTCTCCGGGTCCAAGATTCTGGATCGGAACGGAGTCGAGTTCGTCATCAAGGGGACTAACGTGAACGGCGAATACTGGCCATGGACAAGAGATACAGACGGCGATGCTTCCCTCATTGCAGATGTGTGGAAGTTCAATACCGTCCGTGTGAATATGTTCCCTCGGCTTGCCTATAATGGAGTAGCCAAGACTCAGAACATTACCGATATTGTAAACGCATTCACAGCTAAAGGCATTGTCGTCATTATTGAGAATCATGATGTGACGGGACGTTATCCGGAAGCCTCACCCGTAACGGTCGGCGCTGATCGTTACCCTTCGCTCAGTGAGATGGAAGCTTGGTGGAAGACGACCGCAGCTCCCTTCAAGGACAATGACCTGGTCTGGTTCAACCCGATGAATGAACCAGGCGCAGGCAGTTACTCCATGGCTGACTCGGTGAATAAGTGGTACAGCACCCATGACACACTGATTGCTGCCATTCGCAGCGTTGCCCCTAGCAACATCATCATGGTTGATGATCATGATTATGGGCAAGCGAACGGCTTCGTAGGCGGCGCAGCCAGCAATGACAGCGCAGTTGTGAAGCGTGGGCTGGATCTCAAGAACAAGTACCCGAACTTGGTATTCGATGTTCACATGTATGAGAAGTGGACGAATGGTCAGACCAGGTTCCAGAGCTACGTAGACACAATTAGAGGTATGGGGCTTCCTATTGTCGTAGGAGAATACGGCGTTGGCAGCAATGCGACCAAGTCTGTTGTCGATGCGATGTTCGCCGTAGCTGTGCCTGGCAAGGTAGGAAGAATCGTCTGGCATTGGTCCTCTGACGATGATGGCTTCGACCTGACCACCGGAACCCCGCAAGGCGGCGGTCATCAGATTAGTCACACGAACGGCACGAAGCCGACTAACCTGTCTTGGATGGGCAGCCACATATGGGATGATAATCGGGGAACATTGAGCACTCCACTCTATACTTGGGTAGCCCCTATGGATAACGGGGACTTCGAAGGTGGCCTCCGCAATTGGAACAACTGGACAGGCGCAAGTGACGATACAAGTCTGAAGTATGCCGGCTGGCATTCGCTTAAGATAGCTGCCGGAGCAAGCGGAGGCGCTGGGCAGTGGGCGGTGCTGAAGAAGGGCAAGACTTACAAGTTCACCGCATACGGCAAGCACAACAGCACGCCAGGCACACCGACGGAAGCAGGGGTCAAGTGGACGGTGAACGGCGTGGAGACGAACCACGGCCTCAGCTTCAACTCTTCTTCCTGGCAGTACAAGGAGATCACCTTCACAACGCCGAACAGCGAGATGGGCGAGATGTTGATCTTCATCTGGAAGGCCGATGCGGCAAGCCAATTCAATATCGATAACATGACATTGACGGAGTTGTAAGGAAGCTCGAAGTGCCACGTTCATTCTAATCACAATAATGAGAATACGAGTCGTCAGCGCAGCCCATCTACTATTAAGCAGATGGGCTGCGCTTATTGCTTGTCATCCATTATAACTTGCCCTTGAACGAGGGACGTTGACTTACCTTACACAATCCTATACAGTTAACACTAAGTACTAGTACCTAGTACTAATTACATTCCGAAGGGATGATGAATACCGATGAGTACCCCTAGCACTCCCAAGCTGCAATCCAATGCTGTCATTACAGCTATTGGTTCCTATGTGCCAGAACGCATACTGAGCAATGCCGATCTTGAGCAATTAGTGGAGACGAGCGATGAGTGGATCATCCAGCGGACAGGAATCCGGGAACGCCGGATAGCGCGGGAAGATGAATATTGCAGTGACCTATGCTTCGCAGCGGTGAGGAATATGATGGATCGCTACGGAGCCAGCGTTCAGGATGTCGATTATATTGTTGTTGCGACCTCAACCCCTGACACGGTCTTCCCGAGTATGGCTGCAAGGGTACAAGGGGAGTTCGGTATAGAGAATTGCGGCACGATGGATGTGCAAGCCGCATGTGCAGGATTCAGCGCAGCGCTGCAGGTGGCGAACGGCTTGATGTTGACAGGTGTGTACCGCAAGATTCTCGTCATAGGAGCAGAGACTCTGTCCAAGATTACCGACTATACAGACCGCACCACATGCATACTATTCGGTGACGGAGCAGGCGCGGTACTGGTAGAGCCTGTTCCCCATGGCGACCAAGGCGCCTTCCTTGCCTCCTACTCTAAGACCGAAGGAGCTGGCGGACATCAGCTGTACCGCTCCAGCCTCTCCTCCTCCATCGGGCCGCACGAGATCGCTTCAACGGGTACCATTGTACAGAACGGCCGAGAAGTGTATCGCTGGGCAGTCAGCCAGATTCCTGAAGGAGTGGGGCAGCTGCTTCATAACGCTGGTATGTCTGCCTCAGACATCGATTGGTTCATCCCGCACAGCGCCAACCAGAGAATCTTGGATTCCGTCTGTGAACGGACCGGGATTCCGACCGATCAGACACTATCCAGCATTGAGTATTATGGGAATACCTCCGCTGCGTCCATACCGCTGGCTCTGGATCTTGCTGTGCAAGCCGGACGAGTTCAGGGTGGAGATCTCTTGCTGCTGTACGGATTCGGCGGAGGCTTGACGCAAGCCGGTCTCATCCTCAGATGGTCAATCTAGAGCCCCTTTACCCAATCGGGCAGCCTCCATTCCTCATAAGCTATAGGAATGATGCTTGGCTACAGGGGTGAGAGGATGAAGCTTTTATTTACTTTTTTTGTACCGAGCGGCGGGGTGGAGACGTTGAATCGATTCCGCTGCCGCGCGCTGCTGCAAGCCGGAATTGAATGTCATCTGCTATATAAGCGGGATGGGGCCGGGAGGCAGAATATACTTGACATTCCGCATTATATAACAGATAGAGATGAAGACCTTAGGCACATCATTGCATCTCATCACTATGATGCGATTATTGTTACCTGCGACCATCTCATGCTGCTAAGGCTGAGAGAGGCTGGCTATCAAGGGCCGTTGATCTATGAGGCTCAAGGACTCGGAACTCTGGAAGCGGGAGCGAACACCATGAATGAAGGAACCCCCTTCATTCGTCAATACGCTTGCGGGGCGATCAGTACTCCAACCCCTCATCTCATGCAGCTGTATCACAATTATCTAGCCGGCTTCCCCTGCTTCTATGTGAATAACTTCATCGACACCTCCGTGTTCCATCATGAAGAGGCTCCCTGGCTGAATCCAACAGGCCAACCTATTCTAGCCTGGATTGGCCGGCTGGAGAGCAACAAGAACTGGATGCTATTCCTGCAGGCGGGAGCCGAGCTCATCCGCAGAGTTCCAGAGCTGCAGCTATGGATGTTCGAGGATCCTAACCTTGCAGAGCTCGGCGAGCGGGAGAGATTCCAAGCTGCAGTTGCCGAGCTTAATCTTCATCCACACCTTAGTCTTAAGCCCAATATCCCTCACTCCCACATGCCTTACTACTACTCTGCAATTGGAGATTATGGAGGAATGCTGATGTCGACATCTCGCGTGGAAGGGTTCGGCTACGTAGTTGCCGAAGCCATGAGCTGCGGCTGCCCCGTACTCAGCACCGATTCCGACGGCGTACGAAGCTTAATCCAACCGGAGGTCACAGGGAAGCTATTCTCAAGCGGGACTGTGATGGAGGGTGTCGATCAAGCGCTAGACCTGCTCTATAACAAGCCGAAGCGCGAAGCGCTCAAGCAGAATGCCCTCCTTCACATCCATACCAGCTTCTCCCCTGCTCGGTACACTGCTGATATTGTTAATGTGCTCGTTGCCTTAGGCATCAGAAGATTCGGCAGCTAATCCCTCTCCAAATATAGGTGAATGGTCCGGTTCATTCGTCGTGCCTGTACCCCCCTTGTCACCATATAGTGAGACTAGAATGTCATTACTCGGAAGGCGTGGTGTTATCTCATCGCACCCAAAGTATCAATTATTATTCCTTTCTACAACTGTGCATATATCGACCAAGCTGTAAGCAGTGCCTTGGGCCAGACGTATCCGAACCTCGAAGTCATTGTCATCGATGACGGCTCCACCCGTTATCAGGAGAAGCTTGGTCCATATATGAGGTATATTCATTATATTGGCAAGGCGAACGGCGGAACGGCAAGTGCGCTCAACTACGGCATGCAGCTGGCCTCCGGCAAGTATGTTGCCTGGCTGAGCTCGGATGACCGCTTCATGCCGGACAAGGTGGCTAGACAGGTAGCCTTCATGGAGAACATGAATGCGCAGGTATCCCATACGGACTTCGAAGTGATGGATGAATATGGCCGAATAACGGAGACAAGAGCCGCTATCAAGTTCCACTCTGCCAAGGCCTTCATCGCTGCCATGCTGAACTATTGCCCAGTCAATGGTTGTACGGTCATGATGACGAGAGACCTTATCTCGAAGATTGGCTGGTTCAATGAATCGCTGCCCTTCACTCATGACTATGATCTCTGGATGCGCATCGTCCTATCCAGAGTTGACTTCCATTACATGAATGAATCCTTAACCCTCTATCGCAGACACTCCCAGATGGGAACCGCAAGGCATATGGGCCAGATTATAATGGAGGCTGGACATACCTCAGCGAATTACCGGCTTGCACTGGAACAGCTGGTTGCTCTTCTACCCGGATGAACCTGCTATTCCATACAGAAGGGCTGTTCACCAAGGAGCTGACGCCATAGCTCCTTGAAGTGAACAGCCCTATTCATACTCTCTCATCTGATAGCCCGAATTCCAATCTGCGAGAGCAGTCTGCTCCATGAACCGGAATACTTAGCGAACAAGGCTCTTGACTCTTGCTCCGCCTCTGTCTTGTGACGGACCGTTCCCATCTCCTCATGCCATCGGTATGCGGTGAGCGGATCCTTCAGGAAGTGCATCGGATACCCCGCAAGCAGGACGCGGAACCAATAGTCCAGATCATGGGCATAGCGCAGCGATTCGTTGAAGGGACCGATCCGATCGAACAGCTTGCGCCGCATCATGACCGTACATCCATTGACTGGGTTGCCCTTAAGGAACGCGCGGTAGAAGGCATCCCTGTCATGTCCCGGCGGAGTGATGGCGAACTCAGTCATCCGGCCTGCTCCGTTAATGCAGTCGAAGGAGGTGTGGCTAATCCAAGCATCTGATTGATGCATCGCGTGAAGCTGCTTCTCAATCTTCATCGGATAGAATCGATCGTCCGAGCTAAGCCATGCTACATACTCCCCGCTTGCCAGCCGGAAGCCGTGATTCAATGCGCTTGCCGTTCCTCCGTTCGCCTTGCCGAGGTAATGGAATCTGCCTTCGTAACGCTTCAGCTTGTCGGTGTGCTTCGTGGATCCATCATCTACGACGAGAATCTCCACATTCGGATAGGTCTGAGCAAGCGCGCTCTCCATCGCCTCACTCACATAGGGGTCATTATAGAAGGGGATAACGATACTAACCTTAGGTTGATTCTCTATAGGCTTCATCATGAGCTAGATCCTCCTAGTTGCTGCCTTGCATCTTCAAGTGTGTCGGTAAGTGTGCGAAGGAACGGAATGCGGGGCTCCCAGCCGAGTCCTCGGATAGCTGAGGTATCTACCGGCTTCGGCGAGGCTCCTGGCACGGCTGCCTCATCCACAGTAACCTGCACAGCTGCGGTTGACATCGTCTTGAATTGCTCCGCAATATCTCCAAGCGTATAGAAGGAGCCAGATGCAATCGGGTAGATGACTCCCGTCTCCCCTTCCTTCAGCAGCAGCTCGTAGGCCGCCATGGCATCCCGAACATCAAGGAGGTCTCGTCTCTGCGTTAAGGAGGATAGACGGAACGGACTCGGGAGCTGATGACCAGCCTTAACTGCATACTCGGTCCGTGCAGTATGTCTGGCCAGCAGGGAGCAGAGTCCTGTGGATCTGCCTGGCCCGGCTAGATTCGAAGGCTCGGCGATGACCGCCTGAACGCCGTACATGACCGCCCAGCACTGAGCGGCAAGCACCTGCATCGTCTTGCTCACGCTGTAGGGATGCGGCGGTGCAGGCTGTTCACCGGATGCTGGCAGCAGGAAGCGAAGCATGGAGCCCGCGATGAGGATCCTCGTACGGGCTCCCTTCGAACGCACCGCTTCCAGCAGGTGGAGCGTAGCCATCAGATTCGTGTCCATATAGGCTAGAGGGGAAGTCCAGGAGGGTCCTGCTGCGTTCAGCCCCGCCAAGTGCAGAATATAATCCGGCTTGCAGCGTGCGACAAGCGCCTCTACGTCAGCCTCATTCGTCAGCTCGCACACTTCGAAGTGATCCGCATGCTGCAGCCGTCTCCTGTCTTCCTCGTCCGGCTCCCGCCGAAGGACAGCCGTAACCTCCATCCCTCTCAGGTGGAAGTATTCGCAAGCATGCTCGCCGCAGAATCCGCCCGCACCCGTAATCATGAGCTGGGGACGGTTCATTCGCCCCGCATCCATGACGCCAGCTCAGCCAGCATGACCGCATACCCTGGAGCCTGGTACGTCCAATCATCTCTGCTCGATACTAGGGTCCGATCGATGGAGATTGCCGAATTCGGCTCTATCATGAGGTCATGCTTGCCGAATGCATCGCGGAACAGATGCAGCAGATCATGCTTGGAGACCGACTGCGCTGCCGTCAGATGGACAAGACCGGCAATCTCAGGATGCTGAATGGCATACTGGATCGCCTTGGCAAGCTCCAGCGTCGTCACACCGTTCCACATCACCCGCTCATAGCCTTGAATGGTACCCTCCTGCTGCATGAACCAGTGAAGCAGACCAATGCCGTGGCTTCTAACCTCCGGACCGATAATGGAGGTGCGAATGGTCAGATGGCGCGGATGGTGCTTCACTTCGCCGAGCGCCTTCGTCCGGGCGTAGACGGTATGGCCGTCTGGCTCATCCCACTCTACATAACGCCCATCGTTGCCAGTGAATACACAATCCGAGCTAATATGAATGAGCCTTGCGCCGTGCAGGTCGGCTAGATGACCCAGCCAGTGCGGGAGCATCCCGTTCACCAGATAGGCCTGAAGCGGATCGTCCTCGGCCGCTTGATTCAGGATGCCTACTGCGTTCACGATAAGGTCTGGCTTCAGCCGGCCGACCAGCTCCTCAACTGCCTCTAGCTGCGTCACGTCCAGCGAATGTCCTTCGGAATCCCCCGCAGCACGGGTCGTATAATGAAGCTCAACATCCTTAGCCGTACGGAAAAACCGGACGAGTAAATGTCCGGCCATTCCGCTTCCGCCTATAATAAGCATTCTCATGAGAGGAACCCCCCGCGGTGAAGCATGGTTCTGATCTCTTCCTTGGTCATCAGGGATTGAGCAGAGGAGAAGCTGTCGAAGTCTACAGGAGGATAAGTGCTGTAGCGAGCGCGAAGTCCTGGAATATCAAGGGTAGGAAGAATGACGAGATATTCCTCATCATAGAGGACAGTGCTTAGGCTCTCGTAGTCGGTGAGCAGAATCTCATGTATCTTCTCACCTGGCCTAATACCTGTCTCCACCATATCAGCTTGAATGCCAACTGACTCCATCAGCACCTCGGCTAGATCGACAATTTTGCAAGTAGGCATCGTCATGACGAAGATCTCTCCGCCCTGGCTCTCTTCGGAAGCCTTGAACAGCAGCTTGATGGCATCCTGCAGCGTTAAGAAGAATCGAGTCATGCCCTTGTCGGTAATTCGAACCTGCTGCTTCGTCTTAATCTGATTCAGGAACAGGTGGATGACGCTGCCGTTCGTGCCAAGCACGTTGCCGCCCCGCACACAGACGAAGGTGGTATTGGAGCGGAGCAGGTTCGCATACACAATCAGCTTCTCACCTATAGCCTTGGTCATGCCGTAGAAGTTCGACGGATTCGCGGCCTTATCGGTGGAGATATAGATGACTCTCTTCACCGCATTCGCAATGGCCGCCTCAATGACATTCTGTGTGCCGATGACATTCGTCTTCAGCGCCTCGTAGGGCTGATCCTCACATACCGGTACGTGCTTAAGCGCAGCAAGATGGTAGACGTAGTCAACTCCCTCGCATGCCTTCATTAACGCTTCCTTGTCACGGATATCTCCAATGCAGAAGCTAAGTCTTGAGTCTTCGAATGCGCGGTTCATCGCCACTTGACTCGTCTCGTTACGGGAGAAGACGATGATCTCCTTCGGATTCTGCGGCAGCAATTGACGTATCAATTCGTATCCCCATGAGCCCGTACCCCCGGTCACTAGAATACGCTGATTATTGAACATTCCATTTCCCTCCAAGCACATATTTGACTACTGTATCTGACACATGCGGTGCCAGGTATCCATCAGGGGCCGCCCACTCGGAGGGGAGGCTGGTCATTACCTTCACGGCTTCCGCAATGGAGTCCGCATGGAGTCCGCTTACGACGTTGCTCCCGCAATCCACGGTCTCCGGCCGTTCTGTTGTCATGCGGATCGTGACGGTTGGGACGCCGAAGATGCAGCATTCCTCCTGAACCGTCCCGCTGTCCGATACGGCGCAGAAGGCATTCTGCTCGAGCTGAACGAAGTCGAAGAATCCGAATGGCTCATACCACTCTACGAGGGGATGCATCTGGACCGGCACTGCTCCGGAATCGAGCCGCGACTTCGTCCTTGGGTGAATGGAGCAGATGAGCCGCTTGCCCTGCTGCTCTGCAATCTGATTCAGACCATTCAGGATGCCGAGCAGATGAGGGGGATGATCGACATTCTCAGCACGATGAGTCGTCACCAGCACATAGTCGCGGGCGGTCAAGCTTAGGCGGTCCATTACGGTACTCTGGTCAATGAGCGGCTTATAGTGCTGAATAACTTCATAGATGGGATTGCCGGTACGCACAATTCGGTTCGAAGGGAAGCCCTCGCGAAGCAAGTTGTTCTTGCTGTATTCGGTGTAAGGCATATTAATAGAAGAGACCGCATCGATAATACGGCGGTTCTTCTCCTCCGGCACGGTCAGATCATAGCAGCGGTTGCCCGCTTCCATATGAATAACGGGAATGCCCATCCGCTCCGCCAGAATCGCACACAGCGCACTATTCGTATCACCGAGCAGCAGCACGACATGAGGCTTCTCCGCCAGCAGTATCTCTTCCATTCGGGAGAACATTCGGGACAACTGCCCCCCCAGCGTCTGTATACCTTCGCCAAGCATATAGTCCGGAGCCCTTAGAGACATCTCTTCGAAAAAAACATCACTAAGCGTCCGGGAGAAATTCTGTCCCGTATGCACCAAAACATGCTTCTCCGCAAGCCGGTCCAGCTTCCCAATAATAAGACTCAGCCGAATAATCTCCGGCCTCGTGCCAAGGACAGTTAATACTCTCATCAAGCGATCCTCCTCTTGCCCTCTCGAATGCTCTTCCTCCGGCCGGTGCGCCTGCCGGCTCTCCCCCGCCTCGCACCCGCTCTGCTTCGGCCCACCCTTGCCTTGCTTGCGGCAGGCTTGCTTCGGCGGCGTCCGCTCTTAGCTCTGCTGCGGGATCGTCTGCTCGCTCGTGTCCCAGACTTCAAGCGACGGCGGCGGAGTCTGCGGCGGCGAGTACGCCGCCGTGATGAACGCGGCTCACGTGTAGCTGCATGCAGGGTAGGCGTAGTCTGTTCACCAATTGGAGCACCCTTCGGCAGCGCAGCGAGAATATCATCCGGAAGCGTCCGTACCTCCTCGAACGAATGTCCTTGCGCGAGGAAGGCATCTTCGCTTGCGAAGGGATGCAGCACCCCGTCTTCGAAGGCATAGACCGTCGGGATACTTCCCCTTACCAGCCTGAGCGGCACGAAGCCTTGAATGGTTAGTGAATTAAGGAATTGATGCAGCCTGGTTCGATAGGCGGATAAGCCGAATGCTTGCACGACAGCTTGCTGGTTATGCCTGCTTACCAATTGAAGTCTGCGTTCATCTGCAAGCAGGGAACCTGCCTTCGCCGTTAATCCTGCAATATCGCCGGCTGGGGCAATGTAGGCTTCATTCCCCGTCGCCGTTCCGATCTCCTGAAGTCCTCCAGAGCTGTACACGACGACCGCCTTGCCGAAGATTAAGCCTTCCATTGCTGTCAGTCCGAATCCTTCAATCGTTAGGCTGGGAACGACGACGATATCCATAGCCGGATAGATCTGCTCAATGTTCTCCTCGAATCGCACCCAGCGGAACCGCTCCAGGCACCCCCGGCTCCTAGCTATGTCCAAGCAGCGCTCGAAGTACGGGGTATCTACCGGATTGCCGACAATGAGGAACATCGCCTGCGGATAGACCGCAGCGAGCTGCACCGCCATATGCATGTAATGATCTAAGCCCTTGCCTTCGTAGAGAGCAGAAGCGATGAACCCGACTACCCGGTGTTCCTCCCCGAGTCCAAGCTGCTCTCGGCGGGTCATACGGGACTCGGGCCACGATGCAGGATTGTAGTCGGCT
This sequence comes from Paenibacillus sp. GCM10023252, assembly GCF_042653305.1. Taxonomy (NCBI): domain Bacteria; kingdom Bacillati; phylum Bacillota; class Bacilli; order Caryophanales; family Paenibacillaceae; genus Paenibacillus; species Paenibacillus sp. GCM10023252. Next base: position 13,645 of record NZ_JBHSHW010000038.1, on the reverse strand, counting down.
GCATCCCATGATGGGTAGATGATGGATATCTTGTTGTGCAGGCTTAACCGATGGAAGGGCGCAGCAGTTGATCTCGAGATACAGATGAGGAAGTCGGAGTACTCGTTCAGGATTGACAAGGAATGAGACGTATATGGCGTCTCTCTGATCGTCTCCATCACTGCCCATACGACTGGGATACCGAGCGCCTTGGCTGCCATGGCTGGAAGCGGATGAACGCTAGTGTTCACTAATGCGACATCCGGCCTTCTCTCCAGCAGCAGGCCGACGAGCATGGACCACTCTTCACTCTGCTTGCTCTTCTCAATATCCAGATACAGCTGAGGCTGAGCGGTGTATAAGGTGACGACTAGGGGAATGTTGAGTATGATAACGGGAATTCCTGCAGCTCGAGCTTGCCCTGCAAGAATGCCCTCATTCGGCACCACTAGAGTACAGAGGAAGGATGTGCGCAGCTCACGCAGCATGAACATCAGCAATCTCTCTGCCCCTGTGACATAGGCCGGACTGCAGATATGGGAGAATACAATCATACTTGGCTTCGTACGCAAGGAATCCTCTCACCTCCTTCTAACCCCGGTAGTACATCATATTGACAAGGCTTCTTCCCTGCAACGACACTTGTTACGGCTACAATCGCACATTCCTCGCTTGCCAGCCGTCCGCTGCCGTCCCTTCGTGGAATCCACCCACCTATGGGAAGAGCAGACCCAGCATAACGTTCAGCCTGTGCGTATACGTATGCTCCCTCCTCGTGCGAGCCATTCCTCGCAGAGCGATCTCACGCCGTTCGTCCTCATGCGTGAGATAATATTCAATCTTCTCAATCATCTCTTGCGGAGAAGAGTAGGTGACAATCTCAACTCCTGGCGTATAATACAGCGCGAGATCATCGCGTATATCCGTCAGCTGCAGCGTCGCGCAGGCTGAGATCTCGAACGTTCTAGGGTTAGGAGAGTAAGCCGGAATGAGCGCAGAGTTGTTATTGAACGTCTCATCATCATGGGCTCGGTGCATGTTGATGACGATTTTGGAACCATTGTAGGTATGGGCAGTCTCGAGCGGATCCATCCAGCGGCCAAGCGTAATCTTGGGCTTCAGCAATTGGAAGTCCTTCAGCCGCTCCCACCATATGCCGGAGATCAGCGTATCCTTGCTCGCCAGATAGGGGGCTGTCTGATTGAAGAACTCGACACGCTTCCAGTACGCTGAGCCGACGAAGCTAATCTCCTTGCGCATGGCACGCGGAGGATTCATCGGCCTGAATTCAGACGGATTGACCCCTAGAGGCAGATAATAGACACGCTGACACCCGAGCCTCTGATAGTACTCCACACAATTCCGCTCCAGTGTGAATACCTCGTCGTACAGCGGAGCGAGTGTTGAAGTAATGTCCGTGTAATAGGGATCATCCGTGAACCAGACTGCGGTCCGAATACCGCTCGCCCTCATCGCAATGATATGCTTCGCGTCGAACTGAAGGCCGTCAAGGACAAGTACAAGATCAGGTCTTAACCGCTCTGCAATCTCCGCTACCGGCTGATTGGCATCTATGACGGTCAATTGACCGACTAGACCTCTAAGCGCGCTTGCTACCGCCTCATCCAGCGGGGAATACGGGAATCCCTTGCCGGTTGCAACGTACAGGATGTGGACGGAGCGAATGGGCATAGGAGGGGGAGCGATTCGGCTTACAATGGATTCGCATTGCCCGAACCAGTAGCCGTGGTCCCAGCCTGCACGATATCCGGCAGCCTTGCCTTCAGCCCTTGCATGACGCAAGACTGGGGCTGGGCGTGTCTTGCGGAGTGAACGAATCGCCACTTCCTTCATTCCTTTCCATGGTGTGACTTGACTCCGATGCTTAATCATTGGGGATTGGGATCGACTAGCGCGAGCAGCTGCTGAATTCGTATGATGAAGGTATGGTCCTGGAGCGTTCTTCTTAGGCCCCGGATGGCAATCCTCTGCCGTTCTTCCTCATGGCTCAGGTAATGCTCAATCTTGGCCATGCACTCCTCCGGTCCGTTGAACGTATCCAGCTCATACCCTGGCCGATAGTAGTTCGACAGGTCCTCTCTCACATCCGTTAACTGGAGCGTTCCACAGGCCGAGATCTCATAGGTTCTAGGATTAATAGAGCGCCCGGGGTAGTTCAGCTCGTTCTTATTGTCATACCCTGCTGTAGTTATGCGGTGAATGTTCACCACAATTCTGGCCCCGTTGTAATACTTGATGGACTCCTCCACCGGAAGCCAGCCCATTCGAATGGCATGCTTCAGCCGGTCATACTTGGTGAGCCGTTCCCATAATCCTCCTGCGATGAACACCTTCTTACCCTGCAGCCGCTCAGCCATCGCATCGAACAGCTCCACTCGGTTCCAGAACGCTTGGCCGATGAAGCACACATCGCTCTGATAGGCCCGATCCACCTTGAATGGCTTGAAAAGACCGTGATGCACGGCAAGCGGCAGATAGTGAACCTCTCTGCAGCCGAGCTGGCGATACAGTTCAGTCGTGCTAAGCTCATGAGTTAGAATGACATCATAATGCGGCGCAACCTTAATCGTATCCCCGGTCACATAGGGATCATCAGCGAACCAGATCGCTGTACGAATGCCCATGGCACGAACCGCATCTGCTTGCTCGAGATGATTGTCCGGGAACACATGCAGCCCGTTCAGCACGAGCATCAGATCCGGCCGTATTAATGAGGCTTGCTCTGCCATACTTGAGGAATGACCAATGTGCACTTCTCGGCATACTTCCCTTAGCGCCTCGGCTACCCCTTGGTCAATGGCTTCGAACCCTTGAGGAATATATAGAATTCGCAGTCTGCTCTTCTTCACTTCCGGGACGGGGATGCACTGCATAACTGCCTCTGCCGCTCCGTCGCGCCAGCCGATCGTGCGGCCGGCCTCGTACCCTTCCCGCATCCCTGTCTGGAAGGCGTTAGCTTGTGCAGATTGTCTTACAGCTCTAGGCTTCAACGAACCACTCCTCCGCCTTACCAGCATTCTGTCTCTTATGTATATGCGCCGCCTGTCTATGGCACATGGTCACTTGTCCTCCCCCTGCCAAAATTGGCGCATGACCATTGCAATCTAGCAGCGCTTGCTAGACTTGCAGCTTGGTAGAGTTGCGGCCGGCCTCGGCGGCAGCCTGCAGCGCCAGCCTCTCCCGGCGCTATTGCACCCAACTAGCCTCCTCCTCCTGCTGCAGCGCCACATTCCGGCGCTATTGCACCCAACTAGCCTCCTCCTGCTGCAGCGCCACATTCCGGCGCTATCGCCCTGCGCCAGCAGGCGTTAGCCCGCAAGAGCAGCTAGCATAATGAAGACCCCCAGCTCAACTTGTGAGCATGGGGGTCTCTTTCTTACCCTATGGCTGCTGTTCATATGCCAGCTGATGGCCGTCCTCGAAGCCTTTGGCGAAGCCTGAGTTGTAGCCTTCATTATAGGACTGGTCGAAGCCTTGATTGTAGGCTGCCTCGATGCTTTTGCGTCGCTTCTGTCTGACCGGCTTCTTGCGGCGGCGGAGACTGCTGCCGCTGCCCTTCTTCGTGCCGCGCAGCTTGCTCCTCTTCTTAATCCCAGTGCCTGTCCGGGTGCCTCCTGTCAGCTTGCGCTTCGTGCGAAGCGCTGTCTTACGAGTCTTGCGCCTTGGCGACAAGACCTTCTTATTCTTCTTCATCCCCTACGCCTCCTGATAAGTCTCCATTATGCAATGGCTCCCTGCCAGCTCCAGCAGCTGGACGGAGATGACCGCTTGCCAGCCATGGCGCGGGCGGGAGGCCATGACGCTTCTGTCTGCTTCGCCATGATATACCGCTAACCGCTTCGGTCAGCGTCTCTTGCAGTCCGGTTATTACCCGGATATTGTCACGTATATGCTTAGCGAGCTGAGGGGTATGTTCAGCTACAGCAGCGACACTCTCTAGGATTGATGCAATTGCATGCTGGCTCCGGGCAAGGGATCCTAACAATTCGAGCTTAACCCTTCGCTCTTCAGCTTGAACCAGACTCCATATGACGCCAGCCTGGTTCATTGTGCGATCCCGCCGCCGCTCTGAACCTATTGACCACTCACTCTCCCGATACAGCAGCCCACCAGTCATCGGCTCATCAGCACCGCCATTACCGTCATCCCCAGCTACATGGGTATCCCGCCCGTATTGCACACTTTTATACCCAGCCATCTGGTTATCACGCCCGACCTCACCGCCGCAATTCCCAGCCTTCCGTCTACTCAACCGCTCGTGCCCATCAGTCCGTCCGCCTTGGTGACCACGATCTTCAGCCAGCCTCATCCTGCCTGCACCTGCGACCATCCGAATGCCGCTGACCGTCCCGCTGCCATGGGAATTCAATCCTTGTCACCGAATTCCATTGCGTTGCCGCCATACATCATGCCGCCTCCGCTGAAGCTGCCCCCCTCGCCATCCTGCCCGAGTACAGCCTTCAGGACAGACACCATTCCTTGGCTTAGCTTGGTTACACCGTCAATGACATCAATTACCTCATCATGCAGCAGCATCGTCTCCTTAAGCTGATCCTGATGCGCTTCAAAAACCCCGTTGTTCACATGGTTGCACAGCCAGTTGCGCACCTTCTCCGCTTCCAGCGCCTTCGCTTCCAGAATCATAGCTACATTCCATTGCAAGCTTGCGGAGGCGGTCAGCATTCTCCTATACGCCTGTTCCCGTTCAGACATGTCAGAATACTCCCCCTTCCTTGTCAGCCATTATTCTTCTTCAGCACCCTCGTATTCACGCATAATGATGGCGAGCTGCGAAGCCATCGTCTCCTGCAGATCAGCTATACTATTCAAGTAGGCTACTACGTTCTTCGTCACGGTATGGGCGTTGTCGATTAAGGCGTCCACACCTTCGAAGTCCGGACGCTCATCGGGCAGCGCATGAACGAGCTGTGCCATCCGAACGGCAACATGCCGCTTGGCTTCCAGCACTCGGGCCAGCTGTTGATGCGAGTGTGACATATGCACCATAATCTCATCCTTCAATTGCTGCATGACAGTCCCTCCCTGCTGTTAACAGCATATGCGAAGGCAAGCGGTGTGATACTCCGCTTGCCTGTATGCTCCGTTCTATAACAATTGTCTCATTCGAACCGGCGATATAATGGGCAGCCCCTCCGGCAGCTCTGTCCATGCTTCTTCCGTCATGGAATAGTCAGACCGCTCATGAATACCCCATACCTCGGCTGTTCTGCTGCTGACGATGCGGCGCTTCGCCCCGTGCTCGAGGTAGTATAGGAAGCCGTCGCTGCCTTGTACCTTCACACCGTGAAGCCCCCCGTGCTCAGACAATCGGCCAGCAAGCTCTTCCCCCCTGATCGACTCCCCTAGCGGCCACCTTCTGAGCGTAACAAGTGGCAGACGAACAGTCGGAGCCAGCTCCGAATGGTCACCCTCGATCGGACGTCTAACCCCATTCTCGATCCAGTACAAGGTGTCCCCAAGCCCACTCACCATCATCGCCTCGGGATAGAATGCATTCTCACCCAGCGGTGAGGGTACTACACCTGCTCCTGCTCTTACTCCTGCCCCTGCTCCTGCCCCAGCTCCTGCCCCAGCTCCCGCTCCAGCCTCCGCATCTCTGCCGCGCATAGCCTTGACCCGGAACACGACATCATGAGGGTTGCTCCACTTCTCCATATAGAACTGCTTGTTACGGTTATTCACTTCGCTTATCTTCTCGCCAAGCGCCTTCATACTGACACTGCCGTGATGATGAATGAAGCAGTCCCCCGCTATGACCATCGAATATCCTTGCAATCTAACCCTGATGTTATAGTCATCGTCTTCGTAGTTGCCAATCTGATAGCCTTCATCCATATATCCAATCTGCTCCCACAGCTCCCTGCGGAACAAGAGGCAGAATCCGGTAAGCCGATCCGTCCGCTGCCAGCGTGCTGGATCCGACTGATTGTTGTCCCTGGCGAACTCCGGCATATCCTCGAGATTGTGATAGGGGACTTCAATCTGCTGTTCGCCGCTTATATAGTTCGTGACGGGACCAACCATCCCAATGGAAGGGTCACTGTTCAGACAGATTAATAGATTATCCAGCCAGTTGTCGGTCAGCAGCGTGTCGTTATTCAGGAGGAGCATCGTCGTCCCCTTCGCCATCATCATCCCCATATTGACCGCGCCGGCGAATCCGTAATTGTGATCGAGTATCTTGTACCGCACTTGGCCGTCCAGCTTCTCCAGATAGGCGCTTGTCCCATCAGTCGATGCATTATCCACTACGATAATCTCATAGGAGAGATCGGTATTGTCCATAATGCTCGCTATGCATCGCCTTAAGTAGTCCACCCCGTTGAAGCTGGGAATAATAATACTCGTTCCGTCAAAATTAGCACCATAACTGGCTAGCCCCGCTTCCCTTCCCTGCTGATACCCTTCCTCAAAACCAGCCAATCGGCCCGCTTCCGCCTTCTTGGCGGGAGAGCTAGTGACAGTCCGGCGTCTGAGCCGGCGGACTGGACGTCTGTTACGTCTCATGGTCATCCTCTACTCCCCTGTAACTTGATTAGAACTGCACTTGCCCCTTCGTAATCCGATCAGCCATATGGCCAAAATCCAGCGCAACCTTCCCGAGCTCGCTTGCTATTCGCACAGACAGCACAACCGCTGGAATACCTGCGGCCACCAGCGCTAGATCGAAGTCCGCTGCTCTCGCCTCGGTCATGACCCGCTCAATGTCGCCGAAGCCCTTCACCGGTGACACAACCCCCGTCACCAGGCAGCCTGCCGCGATGAGATGCTCGGCTAAGCCAGGCGCCGCATTGCCGACGACCAGAATCTTCCTTCCTTGCATCAGACGCATGAGCAATCCCGTCTGGAACAAGGAATAGTTAATGGTCGATTCGGTTACACGCAGCGTCCGAATATCAATCTGATGACCCTTAAGTACAGGGTACAGCAGCGGTTGATAATGCTTGCGCCGTGACAATGGCACGCCGACGATCTGTGCATGCCGAATCGCAAGAGCCAGCTGATCCCGTGCATACAAGTCCGGGACGGTTACTCCTGCATAGGGGAGGAACGCGCCTTCCGATAACACAGTGTCTTGGTCATAGACGATATCTTGGGATAGAGCAAGCAGCTCGCCATCGCCAAGCCGGATTACCGAGCATGGAAGCCGTCCCTCGAGCGACCGCTCCATCTCCTCATAGACAGATTGGACGTCCTGCAAGGCCATGTAATGAGGGGCAAGTGCACCGACACCGGCGGCAATGACGTCCTGCAGCTCGATATTCGGAAGCAGCACATAAGGCGGACAGACCGACTCGAGCAGCTTCTCGCCGCCTTCGTAGCGGGCTAGCTCCAGCTCTTGCCTGCGAAGCAGCTTCCGCTCGGCAGCATCTGCCGATCCTTCGGGGGCGATCTCCGGGCTGCCGGCTTGCAGGTCGGCTTGCTGGACCGCATCACGCTGAGCAGCTCGCCCCTTCAACTTCCTGGACCGCTTCCTGTTCTTCCTTAGCCGCCCCAGCTTCGTCCCCTTCGCAGTGAGAGCCGGCTTAACCGGCTTAACGGGCTTAGCTTGCTTGGAGGTGCTTGATCCTGCGGGCGGGCTAGCAGGACGTTGCTTAGGCTTAGACATCTTCTGCACCGGCTTCGGAATCAGCTTCTTAGGGCTGCTTACCTGGAGGGGCGTTGTCCTAGCTTGTGCCATCATCCCGCTTCACTCCGTTCCCTCTCCGCTTGCGCTCACCAGCACGAAGCAGAGGCTGCCACCACAACCTGTGATGACTGTACCACTCTACCGTATCGCGGAGTCCGCTCTCCCACTCTTGTTCCGGCTTCCATCCGAGTTCCTGCGTAATTCGAGAGGCATCTATTGCATATCTGCGGTCATGTCCAAGCCGATCATTGACATAAGTGAGTAAGGATTCCTGCTTCCCGAGAATACGCAGCACGGATCTTGCGACGTCCAGATTCGTATGCTCGTTGCTGCCGCCGATGTTGTACACCTCTCCCGGCGTTCCTCGCTCAAGTACGAGCTGTACCGCCCGGCAGTGATCCTTCACATGCAGCCAATCTCTGATGTTGAGCCCGTCTCCATAGATTGGCACTGGCTTGTTCTCTAATGCTCGAGTAATGAGAGTCGGAATCAGCTTCTCGGGATATTGAAGAGGTCCATAGTTGTTAGAGCAGCGCGTAACCATGACAGGCAGTCCATACGTGTGGTAAGCCGCTCTCGCGAGCAAGTCGGATCCGGCCTTGCTCGCCGAATAAGGGCTGTTCGGAGCTAGCGGTGATTGTTCCGTGAACAGCCCATCCGGCCCCAGTGTACCGTACACCTCATCAGTCGACACATGGACGAATCGTCCCACTTGATACTTAATGGCAGCGTGCAGCAGGTGATGAGTACCAAGGACATTCGTTCTAACGAAGATTCCCGGGTCCGATATACTCCGGTCCACATGCGATTCCGCAGCGAAGTGTATGACCGCATCATAACCGGAAGCCATCTCCGCCTCCAGCTTCTTGTGATCGCATAGATCCAGCTTCACGAAGCGGTATCGCGGGTGATTCGCGATGCCCTCCAGATTATGAGGATTGCCCGCATAGGTGAGAGCATCCACATTCGTAATGGAACAATTGGAGTCATTCTCCAGCATATGCAGAATGAAGTTGCTGCCGATGAACCCCATTCCACCTGTGACGAGCAGTTTTTGACCGGCCATGATTACTCATCCTCCTCCTGCATTCGACCTGCAGCCTCATACAGGGAACCGAATGTACCCGCATCCGTCCACCATCCGGACATCTTGCGATAAGTGAGCAGCCCTGCCTCCGCATAGACATTATTCAGATCTGTTATCTCCAGCTCGCCCCGCTCGGAAGGCGTCAGCTTATCAATTAAGGAGAATACATAGGAGTCGTAGAAGTAGATTCCCGTCACGCAATAATTGGACCTCGGCTCACTAGGCTTCTCCTCAATGCTCGTAATCTGTCCCGAATCGTTGAAGACGGGAATACCATATCGCTCTGGATCATGCACCTGCTTCAGCAGCACCATTGCGCCGCCAGGCTGGTCCTCGAAGACGCTGGCGTGGGAGCCAAGCGACTCCTCGAACAGGTTGTCGCCTAGCAGCATGACGAACTTCTCGCCATCCTTCACGTAAGGCTTCGCTAACATGAGTGCTTCTGCAATTCCCCCTGCTTCCTCCTGTATCCGGTAAGTGATGGATACGCCGAAGTCACTTCCGCTTCCCAGATACTGAATGAACAGACCCGCTGACGCACGCCCGGTAATGAGCAGAATCTGCTCGATGCCGGCCTCCTTCAGTCTCTCAATGGCGTAGTAGATCATCGGATACTTACCGACCGGCAGCATGTGCTTGTTCATCAGCCCGGTGAGCGGACGCAGCCTGGATCCTGTTCCGCCAGCCAATATCACTGCTTTCATAATAACCCTCCCGCAATTCGAATTAAGTCATGAAGACGGCAGGATCAATACTCCACTTGTCGATATAACGCTGCCGATTCGTCTCTACCAGCCGCTCCAGCTCTAGAGGAGCTTGCCGCTTGAAGCTTGCGCTGCCCAGATGGTGGACGAGCACATCTCTGCATATGCGAAGCTGATAGCCGTTCATTCTGGCTCTCAGGCAATAATCGTCGTCTTCATAATGTCCAGGGGAGAATCTCTCGTCCAGATCCCCAATCCTGTCATACAGCTCCCGCTTGAAAAGCAGGCAGAAACCTATTAATCTCGTGGCCGCTTCCCACTGCTCAGGCTGGCTCTGATTGACCGCAGCTGCTATCTCAGCGAATTCCTGCAGGTTGCTGAAGGTTACCTCCACCTGCTGCTTACCGCTGGCATAATTGGTAGTAGGACCTACCATTCCAATTAGGTCGGAGCTGTACAAGGCGGCAAGTAAGTTGCTTAGCCAGCTCTTCGTGACGGTGACGTCATTATTAAGCAGCAGCAGACTGTCACCTCTCGACATGCGAAGGCCTCGATTGCAGGCACTGGGGAAGCCTTCGTTGCGAGACATGGCGATGACCATCATTCTCTGCTGCCTGCACCACTCTGCCGTCTGGTCTGATCCACCATTGTCCACCACAATAATCTCATAGGGTGTACTTATAGGATCCGTATATTGTCTGATCGAGGCAACAGCTTGCTGAAGAAGCTGCAAGCCGTTGTAAGTAGGGATAATAATTGAAGTTAATCTCACAGCCCTTGCCTCCCATGCGACAGCCGCTTGCGCGAGCCATCGGTAAGCGACAGACGGCTTCCCTTAATCTCAATGGCTTGATGCAGCGCCTCTACATAATCCCCAAGACGAAGTCTTGATAGATCGGCACTCTCCCTCTTCCTTACACTTGAGATAGGAATAGAGCCGCATACCTTCATGGTCAAGCCGGCTGCGACCAGAGCAGTCTGAGCCTTCGCCGGTACCATGAGCTGCTGGCTGCTAAGGTGCTGAAGGGCTTGTCGCGACAGCGCATGCGGCAGGCGATGCAGCGAATTAGCTCCTAGATCGGCTCTTCCGATTGAAGTGTTGACGAAGGCCGTCACCCGCGCAGGGCCATCCCATTCGGTGAACAGCCCTAGTGTAGAGTGATAGTCGCATAATACGGCATCCGCGCCAGCTTCAATCATTAGCAGATAGGGAGCCAGCTGCTCTGCTGATAGCACCAAGCCTCCGTGAACGAAGAGAAGGCTCTCTGTCCTGGCAAGCTTAGCTCCAATTGCTCGCTCTACATCCTCTTGCACATCGTCCGGATGGTATACGACGGTTACTCGGCTATCCATGCTGGAGGGCTGGGGGAGGCTTGAAGCTGCCCCTGAATGAACGACCGTAATCTCAGCCAGCGGCAGACGGCACAGCTCCTGGAGCACAGCAGCTGTTAGGATAGGGTCTCGCACACCGACCACTACCGCTCCAGCCTCACGTCTAAGCGGGAGCATGACGAGCCGGTCGCTTCCCCGGACCTTGCCCTTCGTGCTTCTCCAGCCTTCTCGGAAGGCCCGGCCCGCCTTCAGTATAGCGGGGAGCTTATCAGGACTGATCACTCTTCCGTTGCTGATCCACTGCTTCGTGAATGCTTCACTCATAGCCTTCACCTCAGCCTTCGTGTCCGTTGGGTCATGCTGCACATGGCGTTGCCCCCATCGCTTGCCCGCTGCGGCCATCTCCTTCTCCAGCAGTCCCCTGCGCCCTGCGCCTTCAGATCCCCTGCGACGGCTGGTGCGGGTCCTGCGTCTACCAGGCATTGCCTTCATATGCTCACCCACCTCACCTTACCATCTCCCGACTGCGATGCTGATCCATGAATCCGCCCCGCTCGCCAGCTTGAGAGGTCATCCATGCAATGGCTTCCAGATGGTCTCCTAATATGACAATCTCTAGCGGGCTCACTCTCTCCCGTTCCAGCCTCGGCGGGTTCAGCTTGCCTACATTCACATAATGGACAGGTTCTACTCGAAGACCAAGCCGTACAGCCATAGCGTGCGCAAGCGGCGGAACAGACAGCGCTTCAGCACCGATGTGCTGCAAGGCATTCCGGCTAATCGCGTGTGGAATGGCCGTCATCGAAGTGCCTCGAAGCTCCGGGCGCTCCAGCATCGTGTTAAGAGCATGCTTCGCAAGCACGACGCTGTGGACGTTCTTCTTCGCCACCGGACCTGAGTAGTCATTAAGCGCGACGTCCACCCCTTGCAGGACAGCATGGACGAATGGCCGCAGCTTAGCCGCAGGAATGACCATATCCCCATCAATGAAGAGAAGCACACTCCCTCTCGCAGCTTGCGCTCCGACACTGCGTCCCACGTCGTGGCCGAGCGGCTTGTCGTATACCAGCAGTCTAGCTCCTGCTCGCTCAGCGATCTGAATGGAGCCATCCGTTGACCCGTTGGCTACTACGATAACCTCCGTCAGAGGATGTACCGCTGCGGCCTCACGCAGCACGCGGCTGAGCGTCCGCCGTTCATTCATGACAGGGATAATGACCGACACAACGGGATCCTCTGCCTGAGCCCTAATAGGCACACTCTGATAGATATTCTCTGTGCTGCCACGCATCGTGCTTTTTTTAACAAGCGCTACTGGCTTGGCAGCGTGATTTTTTATGACCTTCTTCTGAGGAGGAAGAGAATGCCGCCCAGGACGCTTCGTCCCGCGCTTCGTCTCCTTCGGCCTAGAGGCTCGCAAGGTTTTGCGCGGCTTGCTGTTTTTCGTCACGGTTCGTTTTCTGCTTGGAACGGCGGCCCTGCTTGCCTGCTTGCGCTGCTCTGAAGACAAGACTGGCTTGACGAAGAGCTTGCGTACACTTCGCAGCTGCGCAGCCCGCCCCGCCCTCCGGGCACTTGTCCGACTGAGCCTCATAGGCCGACCCTTGAATGGAGCATTCATCTGTATCACCTCTTTGGTTATGCCCTATCGTTCGTGCATACCGCTTTCGGGGATTTTACAACACATTGTATGTGGCACCTAATGTTCTGCAACGGCATATGTACAGGTCTCAAGACGCCAGCCTTGAAAAATAAAACAAACAACAAGCCGCCAAGGAAGCGATTGGCGCAATCTTAGGTGTGCCGGGTTACGGAAAGGGTGTTTTCCTTCTTTCCTTCACTATCCCCTTCACTCAGGTTCATGTTGGAATAGCTATAATGATCTGATCTGAGCGAAGGGGATAGTGAGCAAAAGGAGAAAAAACAGATGGCGACTGCAACTAAACCAGTAAATACTGGCTGACCTAATCATACAAAAAGCCAGCGGAGGTCCGCTGGCTATTGGCTGCTGTCTTCATCGCTTCGTTACTTGCTTCCAATTGCAATCCAGTTCAGGCAGCCTTCCGGCTCCGGCCCAATTCGTGTCCGAATGACGGAGAGGATGGCGCAATCTGGATACTTATGCTTAATGCTGGCGTAGCAGGAGGCGTGCTCGGTCATCGCAGTTAAGACGTAGCGATTGCTATTGAAGGCCTCCGGGAATATGATCTTAAGCTCAATCTCTTCGCCCTGGCCCCGGAATGAGTAATCCGACAGACCGAATTGTTGAAGGGCTGCTCCCTGCGACCCTGCCGCAATGACAGGGGAGAAGGTAAGCTTCGCCGGGGAGATGGAACGATTCTGAAGATGGCGCTCCTGAATAATCTCGGGACTGAGATGCTCGGCATTCACCGCTGAGTCGCTAAGATGTACCGAACCGATGGATCCGGCTGACAGCTTATCTCCCGTTACGCAATAGCTGCTAAGATGCGCTTCTTCGATGCACCCGTTGTTCAGCGTGAAGCTCGTTATCAATCCTGGTACCAGATGCTCCGCTGTAATAGCATGGTGAGCAACATGACGAGACTCAATAGCGCCGTCTGCCACATGGCGGGACTGTACACTGCTAACGGACAACTTCTCCGATGTAATGCTGTACGGGGTAAGCTTGCTGGATGCGATGGCTCCGTCAGCAATCTTATCCGCCGTGACGCTGCCGTCTGCCAGCTTATCATTGAATACGCTGCCTGCCGCTAGCTTGCTAGCGGTAATGCAGCTATCCGCCAGCTTATCTTCAGTGACGCTGCCTGCTGCCAGCTTCTCTTCAGTGATACTGCCTGCGGCCACCTTCTCCGAGGTGACGCTGTCCACTGACAGCTTGCTCGCGGTGAT
>NZ_JBHSHW010000037.1:0-140609 GCF_042653305.1 Paenibacillus sp. GCM10023252 | reverse complement strand
ATTGTGATGCTGCAGCACTCCGAGGTGGGCAGTTTGGTGCTATAGCATCACATTGTGATGCTGCAGCTCGCCCGTGGGGGCCATGCCCAGGGCGATAGCATCAGCATCGCCTGCAGGCTCTGCCGGCGCAGCGCAATCTCGCGAACGCGGCAAAATTAAAGGGCTGCACCCTTAGGCGCAGCCCCTCCCTCCAACTGCCTGGCCGCCAAGAGGCGCAGCGCAAGGCACTAACCCTGCCTAGCGCAGAAGCGGAAGCTTCTCCAGCAGGTAGCGCTTGATGTCCTCGCCGAGGTCCTCGCGCTCGAGGGCAAGATCTATCGTCGCTTGGACGAAGCCCAGCTTGTCCCCGACGTCGTAGCGCCGTCCCTCGAACCGCAGCGCGGTAAGAGCGTTCCGCTCATTCAGCTGACGAAGGCTGTCCGTCAGCTGAATCTCGCCTGCCTTGCCGGGCACCGCCCGCTCCAGCAGCTCGAAGATCGCCGGCTCCAGCACGTACCGTCCGACGACGGCGGAGTTGGAGGGTGCTTCTCCTGGGGCGGGTTTTTCAACGAGGTCCTTCACGGTTGCGACAACTTCCAGACTGCCCCCGATATCGACGATGCCGTACTTGTGCGTCTGATCCCAAGGAACCTCCATGACCGCGATGACCGATGACTGCCGCTCCTCATACACCTCAATCATCTGCTTCAGGCAAGGCGGCTCTGACATCAGGATATCGTCGCCGAGCAGCACCGCGAACGGCTCGTCTCCGATGAAGCGCCGCGCGCACAGCACCGCATGTCCGAGTCCCAGCGGCTCCTTCTGCCGAACATAATAGATATCCGCCAGCTGCGAGATCTCCCGAACGACTGCCAGCATCTCCGCATTGCCGCGCTCCTCCAGCTCATCCTCAAGCTCAGCCGACTTGTCAAAATGGTCCTCGATCGCCCGCTTGTGCCGCCCGCTCACAATAACAATGCTGTCGATGCCGGAGCGCACGGCTTCCTCTACAATATATTGAATGGCCGGCTTATCAATCAGCGGCAGCATCTCCTTCGGCTGCGCCTTCGTGGCAGGCAGGAATCGTGTCCCGAGGCCCCCCGCCGGTATAATAGCCTTCCTTACTCGCTGTGTCATATCCCATCCGCTCCCTTCTTAAGATCCGCTTGTCTCATCATACTCTTTTTTACCTATAATCTCCATCAGTACTGTCTACAACAACAGCTTACTCCCCCTATATGAACATGAGATGAATTGGAACTGAAACTTTATTGAATACAGTTGACAAAGCGGCTTATTTATAATAATTTTAATCTAGAACTTATGATTCGTTATTATTGGACTGGAGGATGGACATATGCATAAGACGATTATTATTGGAACCGGGCCTGCTGGACTGACAGCGGCGATCTATCTTGCTCGTGCCAACATGGAGCCTCTTGTCATAGAAGGCTGGCAGCCAGGCGGTCAGCTCACAACGACGACGGAGATTGAGAACTTCCCTGGATTCCCCGAAGGAATCCTCGGCAGTGAGCTCATGTCGAACATGCGCAAGCAAGCTCAGCGATTCGGAGCGACGTTCAAGACGGGTTCCGTCAAGTCGGTTGACCTGAGCAAGCGTCCGTTCACGCTTGAGATTGAAGGCGGCGAGCCGATTCAGGCCGAGTCGATTATTATCTCCACAGGCGCATCGGCGAAGTACCTTGGTATTCCAGGTGAGCAGGACAACATCGGACGCGGGGTATCGACCTGCGCGACTTGTGACGGGTTCTTTTTCCGAGGGAAGAAGATTATCGTCGTCGGAGGCGGAGACTCTGCCATGGAAGAGGCGAACTTCCTCACCCGCTTCGGATCTGAGGTGCGTGTCGTGAACCGTCGGGAAGAGCTGCGCGCTTCGAAAATCATGCAAGACCGAGCTCGCGCCAATGAGAAAATTGTCTGGAGCCTGAACCGCAAGCCGCTTGAAGTGGTCGCAGGTCCGCTCGGCGTGACTGGACTGAAGGTGTTGAACAACGAGACCGGCGAGGAAGAGCTGCTCGAAGCAGACGGCATCTTCATCACCATCGGGCATACACCTAACACCGGCTTCCTAGGCGGACAGATTGATACGAATGAGACCGGCTATATTAACGTTGTGCCGGGCACAACGCAGACGAACATTCCAGGCGTATTCGCTTGCGGCGACGTGCAGGATCATGTGTATCGCCAAGCGATTACCGCTGCAGGTACGGGATGTATGGCGGCACTGGAAGCGGAGCGCTTCCTTGAAGCCCAGCATAGCGGGAGCGGCAGCGAGAGCCCTGTTCACGCCTAAGAGTTGGCGAACAGCTAGCGCCGTGGCTGGCTGCTACGCTGACTGTTAGCCGATAGCTAGCTTCAACACTGGCTGCTAGCCGGTGGCTGGCTGCAGCTGCGCAGTTCTGCGGTTAAGCAGACCGTGCAGCGTTGCATCTGAGTTGCTCTACAGCTGTGCAGCTCTGCAAGGCTGGCACCTCCGCTCTGGAGCGTGTATAATAGTGGGCATGAATGGTTAAACTAAAGGCAATGCTACCGAAGACAGGGAGCGGCTGCCCAGCGCGATAGCTGGGAGTCAGCTCATTATGGAAGGGTACAACCTCGGCCGGTTAGGACGCGGGGTTGTACTCTTTTTTGTGTGTATACGTGTAAAACTGCCAATCTTGAGAGGAGCAATAATCCTATGTTATTAGAAGCCATCTATCACCGTCCGAAGCATAACTGGTCATATGCTTATGACGAGAAGACGGTACATATCCGGATTCGGACGAAGAAGGACGATGTGCAAAAAGTCGAGGCCATTGTTGGAGACAAATACGCATGGGATACAACGATGGAAACCGTAGAGATGTCCGTATTCGCATCCGATAAACTCTTCGACTACTGGGAGGCGGCCGTGGTCCCTCCGTTCCGCCGCTTGCGCTATGCGTTCCGCCTGTCAAGCGGAGGCGCAACATGGATCTTAACCGAGAAGGAGTTCACGGAGACGCTGCCGGATAACCCGAATACGTTTTTCGACTTCCCGTTCCTGAACCCTGTGGATGTATTCGATCCGCCGGCTTGGGTGAAGGATGCGGTGTTCTATCAGATCTTCCCTGAACGGTTCGCGAATGGTGACAAGTCTATTGATCCTGCAGACGTTCAGCCATGGGGCGGCAAGCCCGAGCAAGGCAACTTCTTCGGCGGTGACCTGCAAGGGGTCATTGACCATCTGGACTATCTGAGCGAGCTCGGCATTAATGCCGTCTACTTCACCCCGGTGTTCGAAGCTCCCACGAATCATAAGTACGATACACGTGATTATATGAAGGTTGACCCTCACTTCGGGACGAATGAGAAGCTGAAGGAGCTCGTGGACGAATGCCATGCGCGCGGTATTCGCGTCTTGCTCGATGCGGTGTTCAACCATGCTGGCCGTACCTTCCCTCCGTTCGTCGATGCGCTGGAGAATGGGGAGAAGTCGCAGTATGCCGATTGGTTCCATGTGCGGGAATGGCCGCTTGACGTGGTGGATGGCATTCCAACCTATGACGCCTTCGCGTTCGAGCGTCATATGCCGAAGCTCAATACGGAGCATCCTGATGTTCAGAAATACTTGCTCGACGTCGCTCGCTACTGGATTGAAGAGATTGGCATCGACGGCTGGCGTCTTGACGTTGCGAACGAGGTAGACCATGAGTTCTGGCGCAAGTTCCGCCACACGGTTAAGGGAGCTAACCCCGAGGCTTACATTCTCGGTGAGATCTGGCATGACTCCCTCGCTTGGCTGCAGGGAGACCAGTTCGACGCGGTCATGAACTATCCGTTCACGAACGCGGTGCTCGACTTCTTCGCGTATCAGACGATTGACGCGAAGGGCTTCGCGGATGCGATCGGCACGCAGCTCGCGAACTACTCGCAGCAGGTAACCGAGACCGCGTTCAACCTGCTCGACAGCCATGACACGCCGCGTCTGCTCACGCTGTGCGGCGATGAAGTTGGCGCGATGCAGCTGGCCGCGCTGTTCAAGCTGACCTATCCGGGTGCGCCGTGCATCTACTACGGCGACGAGGTAGGCATTAACGGCGGCGCAGATCCGGACTGCCGCAAGACGATGGTGTGGGAGCCGGAGGAGCAGAACCAGCTCCTGCTGAAGTTCTACCGCCAGACGATCGCCCTGCGTCTGGCTCATCCCGCGCTGCGGAGCGCGGACATCCGCTTCCTCGCAGCGGAGAGCGGCAGCGGCACGCTCGTCTACGAGCGCCGCTCGGGCGATGAGCGGATCGTCATCGCCATCAACGCCCGCGCGGAAGCAGCAGCCCTCCGCGCGCCAGTCGGCGGCGGCAGCTGGCAGTCGCTCGTCAAGGGCGGCGACAGGCAGACCGCTGGCGGAGGCGGCAGCCTGGAGCTCCACCTGCCAGGCTACGGCTACGCGATACTGAAGCAGGTGTAGTAAGAGATGAGCTTAAGGAACAGCCCCCATACCGTTTTCACGGTACGGGGGCTGTTTTATAAGTTTAATCATTATTTTAATCGTTATTCTCAAGGAATCGTTTCGCCATTTGTGCTTGAAATTCAACTACCCTCCGAGCTGCAAGCTCGTATACTCGTTCTCGATCTCGCGGGCCAATCGCAATGATTTCCATTCTTACCTTCCCACTTGACAGCATGATTGGACGATATACGATACGAAGAGATATAGCTTTAGGCTTTATCTTCGTAAAACCATATAGTTTGCCAAGCAAGGGCTCCCCGTATCCTGCAGGCTTTATCAGTGGTCCCTTTTTTGCCATAGCTACGATTAAAGCTAAAATAATGTTAATTTCCTTATGATAACCTTTTAGATCTGCAGCTGCATCCTCACCCATTGCAACTTCAACGTTCAGCCCTCCTAAGAGGGCTTCTATTTTTAATTCTATCTCAGAGACGGTTAGAGGCATATTATATCTCCAATTCGTCACTTAGTTTCTTTATTTCATCTACGTCTATATCCTCTATACCCATATCAAACAGCACATTGGAAATAGGGTACTTAGCTTGGAATGACTCAACCCTATCTGCTGCTGACCTCTCTACAGCTTCATCAACTGCACCGGCAATGGATTCTCGAATAGCTAGAAGCTCCTCCAGCAGTTCAACGTCAATAATTGCACCCATGGCTGACCGATTACGCGTATTTTGAACCAAGTAAATATCTTCACTTTTACGATTAGAAAAGCTTTCCAATATTTCAGAAAGCTTGTTCGAACGAGTTAAGTCAGTGACAGACAATACATTGTTCTGAAAAAACTTAATCATTGACGAAGTAATCTCAATAGACTGACCCATACATATAACACCGCCCTTCTCTACTACCTGCTAAAAACAGTATGTTCCGCAAACACTAATTCATACTTAATCCGAGGTTTAAATGTGCATTTAATACACATAGTATATCACATTATATCCTTCATCGTGTAGGATTCAAAGAAAAGGACCTCCTTCCGCAGGCTTGCGGGAGAAGGTCCAAGGCAGATCCTGTATTACACCTCGCCCATCTGATGGACGCGGATGAGATTGGTTGCGCCGGTGCGGCCGCTTGGGACGCCTGCGGAGATGACGGCGTAGTCGCCTTGGGCGAGCAAGCCGGACTCGGCACCGCTCTTGATAGCCGTGTCGAACAGCTCATCCGTAGATGTCGTGCCCTCACCTCTTACTGGGATAACTCCCCATAGCAGACTTAGCTTCATGAGGGTCTTGTCATTAGGCGCAATCGCCAGGATAGGCGCCTTTGGACGGTACTTGGACACCATGCGCGCGGTGAAGCCGCTCTCCGTTGGGGTGATGATGGCCTTCGCGTCGAGATGCAGCGCTGTAGAGACCGCTGCTTGGGAGATGACTTCGGTCGTGGACGGCGCGAAGAAGGACATTTTGGAACGGAAGAGATTGTCATAATCCAAGGTGGATTCGGAACGCTCCGCGATGAGAGCCATCATCTGAACCGACTGCAGAGGGTACTTCCCAGCGGCCGACTCGCCTGAGAGCATGATCGCATCCGCACCCTGAAGCACGGCGTTCGCCACATCACTCACCTCTGCGCGTGTTGGACGAGGATTGACCTGCATCGAATCCAGCATCTGCGTCGCAATGATGACCGGCTTGCCTGCGGCGTTGCACTTCTCGATCATGAGCTTCTGCGTCATCGGAACTTCCTCGGCTGGAATCTCTACACCAAGGTCGCCCCGAGCGACCATGATTCCGTCTGAGACTTCGATGATGGCATCCAGATTCTCGACGCCCTCTTCATTCTCAATCTTGGAGATGAGCTGGATATGACCCGCACCGCGATCCTCCAGCCACTGACGAATCTGCAGGATATCCTCTGCTCTGCGGACGAAGGATACGGCAACGATGTCGATGCCCTCCTCGACTCCGAACGCGAGGTGATACAAGTCACGATCTGTTACGCCCGGCAAGGTGGTGCGGATGCTTGGCAGATTGACGCCCTTGCGAGGCTTGAGGACGGCTGAGTTCTGTACGATGCAATGAACTTCCGTCGGCTCGATCGCTTCAACAGTGAGCTCCATTAATCCGTCGTCGATGAGGATACGGCTGCCAATCTGTACGACTTGCGGCAATTCCTCGTAAGTAACCGCTACACGAGTGCCATTGCCGACGATCTGCTCGGTTGTGAGGGTGAGCTTGTCCCCCGTCTTCAGCTCATATTGCGATTCCTCCAACTTGCCGATCCGTACTTCCGGACCCTTGATGTCCATCATGACGGGAATGACGGCTTCAGCCTTCGCCGCTGCAGCTCTTACGAGCTTGATTCGAGCGCTATGGTCCTCCAGCTCTCCGTGTGCCATGTTCAGCCGAGCGACCGTCATGCCGGAGCGCATCATCTCTGCCAGGATGTCGATATCGTTACAGGCAGGTCCCATCGTACATACAATTTTTGTTTTTCTCATGTGGGTGGTCATCCTCCATCTGGGTTGTAATCTACCTACTATTGTAAGGGATTGGCTGGGCTAAGGATATGAACTATAGTATGATACTTGTAAAATAGTACGATGAGGTGCTCGAATGCTGTCGATTACGGACCTGCGGCAAGATCAAGGCATGACCTGGTATGACGATGTCACACAGCTTGTGCACGATGAGGCGCTGTTCATTATTGTATCCTATGGGAAGTGTATCTATTGGATTGATGAGTCGAAGGTCATCGTGGAGAAGGGGGACTTGTTGTTCCTCCCTCCTGGATCGGCGTATTATGGCAAAAGTATTCCGACCGTCATGCATGAGAAGATGGTCTTTCGGCTGAAGCTGCATAGTGGCTCGGATGCTGGGCTGGCAGCCGTTCAAGCGCCCCGTTGGATCAAGTCGAAGACGGGCAGCTATGAGCTATATCTGGAGCGGCTTCGTATCGCATGGAAGGAATGGACGGAGGGGCTCCCTTACGCCGAACTGAGGGCGAATGCCATTGTACTGGAGGTGCTGGTGCTGTGGAGCCGGGAGTTAGAGGCGGGAGTGAAGCTGCAGAGCGGGACGCAAGAGCATGTCGAGCGGATGAAGCAATATATACAGAATCGTTATCGGGAAAGGGTGACGAAGGAAGAGCTCGGTGCCCATAGTGGGCGCAGCCCGAATTATGCAGCATCGTTGTTCCGTCAAGTGACGGGGCAGACCATCAGCGAGTATGTCCATGCCGTGAGGATGCGGACAGCCGTCTATATGCTGACGGAATCTCTGCTGACGGTTGGCGAGATTGCGGAGTATCTGGGTTATGCGGATGTGAGCTACTTCCAGCGAATATTCAAGCGCACGTATGGGCGGACGCCGTCTTATTACTTGGCGGAGCGGCAGATGGTGTAGTGGAGCGGTTGGGCGGTTGAACGGTTAGCGGACGGTTGGACCCTTGGGCGGTTGGACAGACGGTTGACGGACCGGTGGACGGACCGGTGGACGGACCGGTGGGACGGTTGGCGGACCGGTGGCGGACGTTGGACGGTTGGTGATAGTCTCGGGTACTGTGGCATGGGCACGGTGCAGTGAAGACACGTCGTGTACACACGGTATACACCTCACGCGGCCGGCATAAGACTCCTCAGGAGTCTTATGTTCCTCGAAGGCCTTCAACTAACTAGCGCAAGTTTAAGACCGCCCAGCGGGCTTAAACCCACCTCCAGCCCCTCCCACTGGTGACTTAAGACTCCTCTGGAGTCTTAAACCCCTCGGAGGCCTTCAACTAGCTAGTCTCCCACAAGTTTAAGACCTCACAGAGGGCTTAATCCCACCTCTAGCCACTCTCACTGGTAACTTAAGACTTCACAGGAGTCTTAACCTTCTCGGAGATCCCCAACTAGCTAGTCTCTCACAAGTTAAGACAGCCCAGCGGGCTTAAACCCACCTCCAGCCACTCTCACTGGTAACTTAAGACTTCCCAGGAGTCCTAAGCTCCTCGGAGATCCCCAACTAGCTAGTCTCTCACAAGCTCACAGAGGGCTTAATCCCACCTTTGCCACTCTCACTGGTGACTTAAGACTTCCCAGGAGTCTTAACCTCCTCGAGATCCCTAACTAACTAGTCTCTCACAAGTTTAAGACCGCCCCAAGCGGTCAGCCAAGCAACTTTAGGAGGTTAAGGAGGACGGCTCCGCAAGGAGCCACTCCTTAAACGCCCCGCCTTTCCTGCGAGCCGCAAGGCCGACGCTGCAAGTTTTGGCATTTGGCCTGGGGCTACCCTCCTTGAAGCAGGAGCGGGGCTAGGCGAAGGGGGTGGGATGGAGTGGAAGAGTTTACGTCCGCCTTTGAAAGTCGTGTTCCCCCCTTGAATCCTTTCGTCTAATGGGGAACACGATCTTTCAACCGCGGCTGGAACCCATACCCTCCCCCGAGCCCGAGCCCCTCAGCCTCCCATCGCGCATAAATAAAAGGCCGTCCCCAGGCCAATAAGCCTAACGGGACAGCCTCTTACTCATTACTGTAATCCTTACTCCCTCACTATTACCCCTTAACTGCCGAACCCACGGTCATCGCCTTCTCCACCTGTTCACTGAACAGAATATAGATAAGCACCGTCGGCAGCGACGCGATCGTCATGGCCGCGCCCATCGCGCCCCAATCGGTCGTGAACTGGCCTTGGAAGAAGAGCAAGCCGAGCGGCAGCGTCTTCAGATTCTCCTCGGAGATCAGCATGAGCGCGATCGGGAACTCATTCCACGCTGCGAGGAAGACGAAGATAACCATCGTCGCAATCGCTGGACGCACGATCGGCAGCATGACACTCCAGAATGTCTGGTAGATGTTCGCGCCATCGATACAAGCGGATTCCTCCAGCTCGAACGGAATGGAGCGGAAGAAGCCGTAGAACACCATCGTCGAGAACGACACGTTGAACGCAATATACGGCAGAATAAGCGACGTATACGTATTCGTTAAGTTGAAGTCCCGCACCAGTATAGCGAGTGGGATCATGATGACCTGTACCGGTACGAACATCCCGATGACGACGTACATCTGTACAGCCGTCTTGCCGCGGAATCTCATCCGAGCAACGGCGTAGGAGAACATGACCGCGAGTGCAATCGTACCGACTACCGTCACGACCGATACGAACACGGAGTTGACGAAGTAACGCGGTACGTTGAATTCCGTCAGCGCCGACACATAGTTCTCGAATCTGAGCTTCGTCGGGAAGCCGAATGGATTCGTTACGAAGATCTCATTGTTATTCTTCAGCGAGTAGAACAGCATCCAGATCAGCGGATAGACCGAGATTAACGCATATAGCCACAGGAACAGTTGAAAAAACGGTTGTTTCTTTCTTATTTTAGCCCACATAAGCTCATATCCCCCCTAGTACACGATCCGCTCGCGAGCGACGAGCCGATTAATGATGAATGTCACGATGAGACATTCAATGACGAGGAAGGCCGCAGCTGCGCTGCCGTATCCGAACTCACCAACCCGGAACGCCGAGCGGTACATCATGTAAGTCAATGTGTAGGTGCTGGTGCCTGGGCCGCCGCCGGTCATGATGAACATGTTCGCGAAGGCATTCAGACCGCCCGTAATGGCAAGCACGAGACAGAACTTGTACGTCTCAGCCATTAGAGGAATCGTAATCTTCCAGTGCGCCATCCAGCGCTCTGCCCCGTCAATGCGCGCAGCCTCCAGGTACTGCTCCGGCACAGAGCGAGCAGCAGCAAGGAGTAGCGCGAAGTGGTACCCCATATACTGCCATGCATTAACAATCGCAATGGCCCAGATCGCAGTCTTGCTGTCCGTCAGCCAGTCCTGGCGGTATTCCATACCGAGCGCTTCGAACAGCTTATTAATAAGACCATATTCTCCGTTGTACATCGCCAGCCACAGCTGACAGACGACGGTAATCGAGAGTACAACCGGAATGAAGTATGAGATGCGCAGGAACTTGCGTCCCTTCACCATCGAATCCGAGATCGTCAGCGCGAGCACCGTTCCGATTGTAATCTGCAGTACCGTAAGCACTAGGGCGAAGATTAACCCGTTAGATAACGATGTATAGAACAACCGGTCTTGGAACAGACGGCTGAAGTTGTCGAGGAATATGAAGTCACCGGTCGTTAGACCGTCCCATTCGTACATACTGCGTACGAACACTTGCAAGATTGGCCACATGACCAGAACACTGAACAATGCCAACGTAGGCAGGATGAATATCGCAATAGCTGTCTTGTTGCCCATGAACTTATTCAAGCGTAGTCTCTCCCTTCACACGAACCTTACTCCCATAAAGCATGCACACCGGCCTGCCATGGTGACAAACCGGTGTGCCTTGCTCACTTGCTTCTTGCCACTTGCTTCTTGCCACTTGCTTCTTGCCTTAACTGCATAACTGCCTTCACTGCATAACTACCTTAACTGCTTACTTCAGAGCGCTCTCCAGATCGCCTACGAACTGGTCAGCTGTGTAACCGCCGCTCAGAAGCGCTTGGCTTGCATCTTCAATCGCTGCCTTGAACTTCGCGTTGGACAAGCCCCATGCGAATGCAGTTGTGCTGGTGATCTTAGGAATATCTTGGGACAGTGTAACCATCATCGGATCGAATTGCTTCGTAACTTCCTTGTCGACCTTCGTTGCTACGATCGGGCTGCCCTTCTGCGTGTACTTGAACTCAGCGTACTTCAGAGCGATGAAGCTAGCCACCTTCGCAGCCAGTTCCTTGTCAGGAGTGTTCGCCGATACAGCGAATCCGCCTGGATTGCCGCCGCCGCTGAATGCCAGCTTATTCTTCTCGTAAGAAGCAGCATCTGGAGCTGGGTAGTACATGTAACCAACCTTGTCGCCTAGAGCCTTAGTCGAAGCTTCCACTTCCCATTGGCCGTTCAGGAACATCGCTGCCTTGCCTTCGTGGAACAGAGCTGCTGCTTGGTCGTAGTTCAGGTTCGTTGCGCCCTTCGGCAGCAAGCCAGCCTTCACCAGGTCAAGCACGTCTTGAGCAGCCTTCGTGTAAGCCTCATCGCTAGGCTTCGCTTCGCCGCTGTCTAGAGCGGAGATGCCCTTAGCGTTGTAGCGAGTTGCGAATACATCGTATAGTGCGACGCAAGGCCATTTTTCCTTAGCGAAGATGGACATTGGCGTTACGCCTTTGCCTTTGAATGCGTCAATCGCAGTCAGCAGCTCTTCTTTCGTTGTAGGAACTTTTACGCCATTTTGCTCGAACAGCTCTTTGTTGTAGTACAGAAGAATGAACTCATTGCCTGCATATGGGAATGCATAGACATGGTCATCGTCTGCATACAGCGTGTTCATCGCGCTTGGCTGCATTTTATCCTTGAAGCCGAATTTCTCTACGTACTCATCCAGCTGAAGGATGTTGTTTGATTTTTTGAATACGTTGATCTGGTCAAGACCCGCGTTGAAAATATCAGGAAGATTGCCAGTTGCCGCATAAGACTTCAGCTTCTGTCCGTCATCCTGTGCTTGAATCTCAAGCTCAAGCTCAACGTTCGGCATTTCCTTCGCCAGTTCAGCTACCGCATAGTCGTAGTAGCCTTTTGTATCTTCGTCGGAGTATTGCGCGTACACGCGCAGCTTCGTCTTCTTGTCGCCAGCCGCTTCCCCGCCGGTGTTCGCGTTGTCCGTGTTATTGCCATTGTTGCTGCCACCGCACGCTGCCAGTGTGAATACCATGATCAAGCTGAGCATACCGATTAGAGCTTTTTTCATACATTGACCCTCCTCTATAGATCGCTTACATGTGTTGTTCCTTCATTAGTATAATAGTCACTGCCGTATAGCGTAATGGAATATCCGCTACGCTCTTGGACTATCTGCGCATGTTGTGTGCAATTAGTCCTAGTCTCCTCCTCCCTAGCTGCCCGGCAGCCCTTCGAACTCGCTTGGCGAGTAGCCGTAATACTTCTTGAACGCTCGGCTGAAGTACGCAGGGTCATTGTAGCCGATCTGCAGCGCGACATCCGCCACCCGATGCTTGCCCGATGAGAGCAGCTCCCTCGCGGTCTGCATCCGCTTCTTCGTCAAGTAGTCGGTAACAGTGAGTCCATGAACCTTCTTGAACACGGCGCGGAGGTAGCTCGGGTTGATATAGATGTGCTGAGCGATCTGCTCTACCTTCAGCTCGGAATCCGAATAGTGGCTGTCGATGTAGTGTTGCGCAGCTTCGGCAATCTTATCCGACTTCGTCTGCTTGTGAAGCTTGATATAGTCATTCGCCTTCGTATACAAGTCCTCAATCCAGCATGCCGCGTCATCGATGGACTGCTTCTTCATAATCTCGCTGTACGGATAGAAGTCTTCGCCGAAGCAATCTTCAATGGGGTGCCCATTCTCGGTTACGCAGGACAGACAGACCGATACGAGCCCCATGCAGATGACATAGACATAGTCGATGGACAGCCGCTTCGTCTTAATGTCCTGGAAGATCTCTTCCAGCTGGCCATGTATGCTCTGCCAGTCATTCATTCGAAGCGCCAGCAGCAGCGACTCATTCGTCTGTGAAGAGATGAAGCCCGCTGTCACGCGGCCGGCTGCTCCCTGATCCTCTCCATATACGATGACCGTGTCACTGCCGACGACGAACTTATTGTGAAGGGCCTCGATCGCTTCCTGGTAGGACTCCCGAATCCCCTTGCTGTCCGGATACACATGGCCCACGCCAACGGTGACCGTGAACTTCAGATACTTCTTGATGAGGAAGTTCAGCTGCTCGCAGCCTGCAATATACGCTTCGGACGATGCGCTTCCGAGCTCATAGATCGATATAATTCTTCCCTCAGGCCCGTTGAAAACAATCAAGTTCCCCTCGAGCTGCATCGTCTCGTTCAGAATATTCTTCACAGCGAACTTCCACAGCTCCCGGTCGCTGATCTCCCGCCACTTCGCTTCCATATTGTCGATCTCAATACAAGCTACCTGATAGCTGCCTGACACAGCCGGATAGCCCATTGCAGCTAAGCGGTCTCTGAATTCCTGCTCCCCGTGCTGCACTTCCCCCTGGATAAGCCGGTTCAAGTACAGCTCCTTCAGCATAGACTCATTCGCTTGCAGCGTCAGCTTCTCTTCCTGTACCTTGCGGATATTGGATTGCAGGTTCAGCAGCGTCAGCACCAGCTCATCCTTCGAGAAGGGCTTCAGAATGTAGTCCTGAACCCCGAGCTTAAGGGCTCGGCGAGCGTATTCGAACTCATTGTGCCCGGTGACGAGCACGACGAGAATCTGATCATTCCTCTGCCTGATCTGCTCCGTCAGCTCCAGCCCGTCCATGAACGGCATATTAATATCGACGAGCACAAGATCCGGGGACTGCTCCTGGATTCGTTCTAATGCATCTACCCCGTTGCGCGCCTCGGAGATAATCTCCATCCCGTATTCGTTCCAGGGGATCAAGGTGCGCAGGTAGTCGCGGAAGATGACTTCGTCATCTACAATCATGACCTTAATCATGCATTCGTCTCCTCCTCTTCCTGACTAGGCTGAGCAGGCAGCGTCACGGTGACCACTGTCCCCTCGCCCAGCTCGCTGCGAATGACCAGTCCGTACCCGTTGCCATAGGTCAGCTTGAGCCGGTCGTTCACATTGCGCAGGCCATAGGAGCTCCTGCTGTCTGCTGCCGCTTCAGCTCCGGGCTGCTCCAGCAAGGAGGCTAGCTTGAGAGGAGGAATGCCCACCCCGTCATCAATAACCTCAAGCACGATCCGATTGCCCTCCTGGTAGCCTCGGAGCAGCAGATGACCCATCCTAGGCTGCTCCTTGAGCCCATGGTAGATCGCATTCTCCACAAGCGGCTGAAGAGTAAGCTTCACGATGGAAGTCTTCATGATCGACTTAGGCAGGTCGAGTTCATAGGTGAACACATCGGCATACCGGATATGCTGAATCGCAAGGTAGTCCCGGACATTACGAACCTCTTCTTCAAGCGTAATATTCTCCCTGCCGCTGCTCAGACTGACGCGGTAGAAGTCGGCGAGAGCCTTCGTCGTCCGCTGTACGTCTGCCGCCCTGCCCATCGTAGACAAGGCATAGATAACATCCAGCGTGTTGTATAGAAAATGCGGCTTAATCTGCGATTGGATGAGCGCCAGCTCATACTCTCGCTTCTTCCGCTGCTCCAGCTTCACATTGTCCAGCAGCTCCCGCAGCCTGCGGAGCATCTCGTTGAAGCCGAGCGCGAGATAGCCCATCTCATCTCGAGCGCCGACCTTCAGCTGCGAGTCGAGGTCGCCCTCCTCGAAGCCCTTCATGCTCCTTGCCAGCTCAACAATCGGGCTGGCGATTCGCTTGGAGAGGAAGGTTGCTGCGAACGTAGCAGCCAGACTGCATATGGCGGCAATCGCGATCAGCGTCCATTGCAGTCCCTCAAGCCCGGTCGTCAGAGCTCGAAGCGGGGTGACGCTGACGAGCTTCCATCCCAGCTGCGGGAAGCTGCGCACCGCGAGCAGCATCCGCTCGCCCTCTATGCTGCGAATCGCGGATGCACGGTTGTGGGCATTGACCCAGCTCTGCGTGCTAGCCGTTGCAATAGGAAGCAGCAGCTCCTCCTTGCTTGGCGAGGAGACGACTTGTCCTCCTCCGTCCGCGATGAATGCCTCCGCAGATGGCTCCGACTTCATCGCCTCCAGCACGGAGGAGAGCCGATCCTCCCGGACATTGAGGAATAATAGGCCCAGGTGCGTACCGGTCTTAATGTCGTACAGATGCTTCCCGAGCGTCAGCACGGGCTGCTCTCCGTTCATCGTCAAGTAATCCCGGCGCTCCATCGGCAGCCACTTGTTAATCCCGTTCGTCTCCATGATCGTCTTGTAAGCGTGACTGTTCATCGCCCGCTCAGGCTCACGCTCCAGCTGCGGATCGGAGCCGTACATCCGTCCGACATGATCGACGAATACGATGGATTCCACGTCGGGGAAGACGACTAGTGCCAGCGACAGCTGGGTCGTTATGGCATTGTATCTCGGCAGGTCGAATGTGTTCTTGTTATCCGATTCCTTGGGAAGCCCAAGAATCCGGTTCAGGTTAAGAGCCAGCATATTAGCACTGCTGGCTGTATTGGTGAGCATACCGTCCAGACGATTGATGATAAGGGCGGAATTGTCGGTGAAGCTTTCCGTCGTTTTTTTGACAATGGCATTCGAATAGATCGTATTCGCGGTGAAGCCGAGCACGAAGAGCGGCAGCAGCAGGAGCGGCAGATAGACGAGCATCATCTTGCTGCGAATGCGCTGATTGCGGAACCATTCACTTATTCTACGAGCTTGGTGCTTCATGGCCGGTTATTCTCCTCTCTCTCGGCTTGCTGCTTCATGACTGGCCACCATCCTCTTCCTCTGTCGAGGCGATGCGCGGTCTCGTGTTGAGATAATGAGTCGTCAAGGAGCCGCAATATTGCGTGAGGGAGACGCCGGTCTTTTTTTTGAACATTTTGCCGAAGGTGTGGACATCGGCGTAGCCGACGCTTCTCGCAATCTGGCCGACGGACAGGTCGGTCTGCACCGCCAGCTCCTTCGCCTTCTGCACGCGCACGGACACGAGGTACTGCATCGGCGACAGGCCGAATACCCGCTTGAAGCTGAGGATAATATAATTCCTGGTAAGGCCGGACACCCTCTCCAGATCCTGATGCTGAATATCCTCATCGTAATGATGAATGATGTAATTCTTGATGAGGATCAGCTTCGCGAGATTGGCAGGCTCCTTGCGATGCTCCGGACCATGCTCGAATTCAGCTGCTCCGCCCAGGATACGCATGAGCAGACCTTGGCATTGCAGCTGCGCAGGGAGACCAGGCTGTCGGTACAGGTGGACGAGCTCCGTCAGCATGCGCTCGATTGCGTGTCCAGAGAACTTGCCCAGCAGGTGGCGCCCTCCATACAGCTCATCGAAGGGGAACGGAACTGCCCCGAAGTGGAATACGATTGAGATGCAGTGATAAGGCTCTCCTGCAATCGTTCGAATCGAGTGGATCTCGCCCGGGCGATGGAAGAGCAGGTCGCCCTCCTCCGTTCGGTATGGCTTAGAGCCAACAGGGTAATCCGCTGCTCCCTTCACCACATATTGCAGCGAGTATTGCATCAGGATGCGGTTCTCCACCACCCACCCTTCGGGGGCGTTGAAGCTGTGTGCGAGGGTAATATAAGGCGGGCAATGGTAGTCCTCCATCCAGGGAAGCGTCTCTGTTGGATTCATACCAATTAGGTCAATATTGGAAACCGATTCTGGAAGCTTCAATCGTCGGATCACCTCTAGGTAGCGGATTTTCGGTATATTTGTTTATTTTCTGAACGGGAAGGTTCACAGGTATTATAGAATTACATTCGTGATATTGGCAACCGGATTGTGAATCCAGGCTAAATACAGCGGGGCAGAATGGGATTAGAATAAGGGTATCGGGCGGAGCAATCCGCACCACAATAATGAACCTAAGGGAGTGTTCCGTTCATGAGTTCAACCTCACTTAACCTAATTACAGCAGATGCTTCTGTCCAGCACGTCATTACGGAGGAGCAGAAGCAATTCTTCCTAGATAACGGATTCCTCGTCATTAAGAATGTCCTGCAAGGGCCTGAGCTAGCCGCTGTGCAAGATGCTATGCAAGTTGAGCTGGAGAAGGGGATGGCTGGCCAAGACAGCCCGGACTACCAATATGGCAAGGGCGGCAAGACAGGGGCGAGCGTGCTGAAGCGCATTGAATATGTCGTCGACAAGCAGGAGCCGCTTCGCGCACTGATGGGTCACCCGTTCATTCTTCGCTCGGTTGAGCAGCTGCAAGGCAAGAGCTTCATTCCTACATGGGATTCCATGGTTGTGAAGATGCCTAACGAAGGTATTATCGTCCCATGGCATCGCGATGCGGAGCGTCCGGAAGGCTGTGCGGATGATCGTCCAATCTTCAACGTAGACTTCTACCTGGATGCTGCTGACTTGAAGTCCTGCCTATGGGTTATCCCGGGGACGAACAAGTGGACAGTTGAAGCTTCCCGTGAACGCGTCCAGCGTGAAGGATTCGACACGTCAGATGCAATTCCGGTACCTCTGGAAGCTGGCGATGCGATTCTGCATGACATTACCGTGCTTCATGGTTCCCCTGCAGGTGACGGCAATGCTCTTCGCCGCACCGTGTACTTCGAGTTCCGCCCAGGCGAGATTGAGCTTGCGTTCGGACCGCACACGAAGGAATATCTGCCGCTGAAGCAGCAGATGCTGCTGGAGTGCATCGAGCTTCGCAAGGGCGCGGACTATGCGGCTGGTGAAGAGCCGTTCGCTTACGAGCCTGAAGGCGAGCTAGCTGTCGCTGAGCGCGTGAAGCCTGAGACGTTCCGTTATCCGCATGAGGACTTCTGGCGTCATGCGTAAGGACGAAGTGGTAGTGGGGCTGGCTGAGGTTGCTCAGCCAGTTGACGCTGTAGAGCCGGCTGGTCATAATCAGCCGGCTCGTCGTCGGCTAGATGTCCAGATGGCGTGGTGGTCGATGACCGGTCTCGGGGACGGCGACCGGGAATGGTCGCTGGAGGAGAAGTTCGAGCGCATCGCCGCAGCCGGCTTCACTGGCATCTTCGGCGGTGTGCCTGCAGCAGCTGAGCGTGAGCAGTGGAGTCGTCTCATGGATGAGTATGGCTTCTCCTTCGCGACCGGCGGCTTCCCTCGCAGTGCTGCTGACCTCGCTGTGACGCTGGAAGAAGCTCGTGAGTTCGGAGCGAGCTATGTGAACTCTCAGGTGCTCGACAGCTTCGTTACAGGTGAAGACGCTATTCGCTTGTTGGGAGAGCTAGATGCGGAAGCCGAGAAGTTCGGCATTCCTCACTATGTAGAGACCCATCGGGGGAGGATTACGCAGGATCTTCTTCGGACTGTAGACTATGTTCGAGAGCTGCCTCAGCTGAAGCTTACGATCGACTTCTCTCATTATATCGTGGCCGGCGAGATGGACGGCTTCGTGAAGGATTATGAGCAGGAAGCCGAGACCTACTTCGACGTTCTGCTTCAGCGGGCTTCCTGTATTCACGGCCGAGTGTCCAACGGACAGCAGGTACAGGTTGGCCTTGCTGATGAAGACCAGCTGGACCGCTTCAGCGTCTGGTGGGCCAAGGGTATGGCTTACTGGCTGGAGTCGGCCGCTCCAGGCGCCTCCTTCCCCTTCGTCTGCGAGCTTGGCCCTGCTCCTTATGAGCTGGCAGGCCGCTCCGCTGAGCGCTTCGCGGAATCAGTAAGGCTGAAGGAACGCGCAGAGGCGATCTGGGCTAGTGTGGCTAGGTAGTTGTTAATTATTAGAAGTTCTGATCAGAGGGTCTCCGAGCTTATCCGGCTTAGAGGCCCCCTAT
Organism: Paenibacillus sp. GCM10023252; assembly: GCF_042653305.1. Lineage (NCBI taxonomy): Bacteria > Bacillati > Bacillota > Bacilli > Caryophanales > Paenibacillaceae > Paenibacillus > Paenibacillus sp. GCM10023252. The sequence goes on along the minus strand of NZ_JBHSHW010000037.1, from coordinate 121,839 downwards.
CTGCGTTCCGGCTAATACCGAACTTGCGCTGACATCAAGGTTACACAATAGCTATAAGGTGTATAAGTGCACCACAGTCACGGTGGCTCAAGGCTTGTGACCACCATAAGGTGCATAAATGCACCAGATTCGCGCGAGATTAAGGCTCGCGAGTCTAATAAGGTGCATAAGTGCACCTTATTCACATTGGCCGAAGGCTGGAGACTACCATAAGGTGCACAAGTGCACCTTAATCGCTTGGATCAGGCGGGAGGAGAATGATACCGCTTCGCTCCCTATAGAAATAGCCGCTCCCATCAGGGAAGCGGCAGCTTCTTAGCAATAGATAGTTTAGGAATAATGCTTACCAGCAGCCTTATATCTGAGCAACTCCGCCATCTACGAATAACTCAATTCCATTCATATAGCTGCTCTCATTGGAAGCAAGGAACAGCACCGCATTCGCAATCTCTTGGGCAGTCCCCACTCTGCCTAGCGGAGTTGTACTCTTGGCATGCTCCAGAACAGCCTCAACATTCTCTCCGAACAAGTCATCATAGGCAGGCGTGTATACAAATCCAGGACTAACGACGTTAATACGAATTCCTCTACCTTTCAGATCCAGGATCCAGTTGCGAGCCAGCTGTCTGATCGCTGCCTTCGATGCTCCGTAGACACTGAACGCCGGATCACCGATTGAACCTGCTGTAGATCCCGTCATAATAATGGAGCCTGCGTTATCTCGGAACAAGGGAAGAGCTTTTTGAACAGTGAAGATCGTCCCCTTAACGTTGACGTCGAAGGTTTTGTAGTAATGCTCTTCGGTAATAGCCCCCAATGGAAGGAGCGAACCAAGACCTGCATTGGCAAAAAGAATGTCCAAGTGCCCACTTTGCTCCTTGACGGTAGCATAGAGCTTGTCCAGGTCCTCCAGCTTGGAGATGTCTCCTTGAACGCCTGTTATATTTTTGCTGATTTCATTGACCGCTGCATCAAGCTCTGCTTGTCTGCGTCCGGTTATATATACATGGGCACCTTCCTGAGCGAACTGCTTAGCTGCTTGGAGGCCAATCCCGCTAGTGCCCCCTGTTACTACGGCTACTTTCCCATCGAATTTACCCATAACTGATATCCCTCCATTAATGTTTATATTTATAATGATTATTTTGCAGGCGGTGCGTCTATGAACACAGTCAAGGAATGAATAATAAGCTCAGAGATATTGCTCATGCGTGTGCTCTCCTCACCTTATATCGTTATTGACGCAGATGAGTTAGAGTGCTTCCCCACTCTCCGATTGGTTCAAGCCAGCTGACGTTCCTATCCTCAATCAAGCTGCTAAGTGCACCTTCATACTCAGCGCGATATGGCTTAATAAGTTCTTCTTTTATCCAGCTGTCTCTAGTCCCCCGCCAGATCTCATAGATAACAAGATCATTAGACTGATCAAGATCATCGGAGACAATCGCATTGACAAAAGCAGGCTCATCTCTGAAATTATTAATCAATGCGAAAAGACTATCACGGAACTCTTCTTTCTTTCCAGGCTTAATCTTGAAGCGAATATTTAGAATTACTTGATTATCTGTAGACATCAGTACACTCTCCTTAAATTTTTGTACTAGCTTGTGTAAGCTCTGGAGGCCACAGGTGTCATTATGAATCATTAACAGGTATTTAAAAAGCACCTACTTTTCGGTGATATAGTCACCAAAAAGTGATATTTCAGACGTAACGGGGTAAAAAAGCGACGTGGAAAATTTTCTAATCCACATGCAAAACTTGATACTCATCCTTGCCAAGTGCTTTCTCGGCATAATTCTCACCCCATGCACACAGTGCTCGCAGCATAGGTTCAAGTGATAGACCAAGCTCTGTTACGGAGTATTCCACCTTAGGTGGTACTTGATTGTACGTCTTTCTATTTATGAGCCCATCATTCTCTAATTCACGAAGAGTTTGAACGAGCATTTTTTGAGAAATGGTATGCAAAAGCTTTTTTAGCTCACCCGTCCGTTTAGGTCCTTTTATCAGATAGTAAAGAATGAGCGCCTTCCACTTCCCGCCGATTACATCCAAAGTAATTTCCAGATCACAATAATAGGTTTTCATGATAGATATTCATCTCCCAAGCCTAATCTCATTATTCCTGTAGAATAGAGTAATTACTTTTTATTATCAAACCCAGTATGTCCGCATTTTGGTTTACGATTCCCTATCCCTCATAAAAATGAATGCTGCAGGCTGCACACTGAATGCTCTTATTTTGTTTTCTTTCATTATTCTATATAGTTTCTGACTAATAACAATGGCTCTACTGCCCACATATTTATTCCTATATATATCACCGTACCAATCAGATGCATAGCAAATATCGTATGATCTGCTTTCCAGTTTTTTGTAGTGCAGCAGGCTTTTTATCAGGTTTCTTGTATAAAATCCACAATCAACGCACCTGATCCCTCTCTCAACAATTGTAGGTGCAACTGCTTCTCCTAATCCGGTATTCAACAATAGTTGGTAGAAGTTGGGTATTACTTCGTCAGTCCCTGTCTGATAGATAGGTGTAGTCTCATATCCACTAATCTTTTCACCCACCATCAAGTCAATTAGCTTCTGAGATACAACTACTTCACAATTAGGCAGGTATGAGATGCAGATGTCATACTTACTAACTTCCTTATAGTCCACGCGCACCCGAGAGCGATTTACCTTCCTTACTTCGTACATACAAGTTGGACATGTATAATAGAGTGATTCGTCAGAGGTTGAATCTCCCCCATTACCATCTATTATAAGATATAATATATCCGCCTGGTCCTTCTCAGCCTTGGTGAATGAGTACTCTCTTCGAGAAACAATACAGCGTATGTTCCTCTCCTTCGTAAACTGCTTAAAGTTCAAATCCTCTGTCTTATTCGTTATAAACTCATAGACAGCTACTCTTCCCAACTCCATATCAACTGTATGGTATTTGAGATACTCCTTCCACCGTTCTAACTCTTGCTGATGAATCTCAGGTACATGAATCCACACTCTTTCTTGCATTCCGCCGACCTCTTCTCCCTTATCTTAGATAAATTGCAACGAGTAAGACAAGAAAGCACAATGAAAAAAATAAAGTCATGAAATAACCCAGGCGTAGTTGCTACCTTAGCTCATCATTTCCTTCTGTCAATTGCATGCCACCCATATAAAAAAGATGAAAGAAGACGAAGACTCCAAAAGCTGGTGAGAACCCTAATATACTATCTTGTTCTATGATTTGTTTGTCTTCTAGTACTTGTGTGACTCCAAGTCCTGAGCTAGAAAGTCCCAAAATAAGAAAACCAAGCCCCATCCACTTGCTGTATCTTGTTATGATTATTGACAATACCAATAGAACAGCAAAACCCAGTAAATTATAGAAAGGCAGGTAAATCTATGTACACAGGCATAATATGGGTCTAGGAGTTGGAGTAAGGAAAAAGGAAACCGCCCCAATTAAGTAGTTGGGGCGGTTTCCTCCTAGTATGTTATCAAGCTACCTTCACTTCTACCGAGTTCAAGGTCATGTTGCCAGCCCTATCGGCTACAGAATAAGTAATGGTATACACTCTTCCGCCACCTCCGCCCGTGCGCTCAGCACGCAGCAAGAAGCTAGTATCATATGTCCCGAATTCGGCGTCTTGAATGTCCTCTTCTGTATTGCCATCACCCGTTCCATTATCCGCCTCATTGCTAGTAATAGCGACTAACTTAATCTCAGCTGCACCGGAACCACTGTCTTCAGCTATTACGCTCATTTGTATCGGAATCATCTTATGATTAGGCGGTCCAATATGCGTCTTATCGGAGATTATCTGCAAGATTGGTTTGCTCTTATCCATGTTGATGGCTATCGACTTCGCTTCCTCTACATTGTCGGACTTATCTACGCTTCGATATTGAATATCGAACAATCCTTCCTCTGAGAGGTAGACCGGCTCGGAATAGGTCTGCCAATTACCGCCATTCAACCGGTATTCTGTCAGCTTGAGGCCTGAACCTTCATCTCCTGCAGTCAACGTCAAGGTTACATTCGATGTGTACCAGTTGTTGACGATACCAGGCTGATCCTGTGCAATATGGGCTGTTGTTACCGGCTTCTCTATATCCTCCTCCACTACTTGACCTTTTACAATTGTATAATAGTCAATCATTGCTACATCGGATAACCCCATTGGAGCCATGAATTTCAAGATGTCCCCTTTCTTCAGTGCTATCGGAATCTCAATATCTGCCCCAATAATCTGAGCTCCTGTTTGTGGGAACACCTTATTCTCGACTACTACTTGTCCATTCAGATAGATATCCAGGTAGCGATTGCGGCTTAATTGATTCGCATAATTGAGTATCAAGCTGTCGCCATCCTGCTCTACGACATAGGTCCAAGAAGCTTCTTCCACCTTACCCGTCTGCCAATTCACTGAGTTCATCCATATGAATGTTTCTCCTGCAGCTCCCTTTGTTGTTCCTGCAGTTCCGCTATTAGTGCGAGTTCCGCTCTCCGCTTCCACCTTATACCGGATTGGCAGCTCTTTTACGATCACTTTAACCGTTGTGCTTACTTTACCGTCTGCAGTACTGATCTTGATATTGGCTGTCCCTATCCCTACAGGACTTACTAGGCCTTGATTCACCACAGCAACATTCGGTTGATCTGAACTCCACACTAATTGTTTATTTACAGCATTCTCAGGTCTAACGGTTGCAATGATTTGTACGTTTGCTTCTCCGTTCAATGTCCATTCTGTTTGATTTACAGTAATTTCTTGTACGAATAAGCTCTCGTCTATTTTGGTAGAGATATAATCAATCATGGCAACATTGGCTTCTCCTACCGGGGCTTTTAACTGCAGCTTATCTCCTTTTGCAAGATCTAATCGAATAGACAAGTTGTTATACACGAATTTGCCGCCTGCAACTGGCCCCGTGTAAGGGAATACGACTTTTTCTTTTACAAGCAATCCATTTACATAGATGTCCAATAATCGATCTTTAGCTTTCTCGTTGGTATAGCGGATAACTAGATCCGTGGCCTCACTTTTTATTGTGAAAGTTAACCCCGAATTATTCCTATTTATATCATTAATCCATACCATCTTTCCTCCGGAAGCACCCGCATCCGCGATTTCACCCGTATAACCTGTTCTCTCCGCAAGCTCCGCTTCATAGGTAGGCATTACAGAAATGAGGTCAATCGCTAAGTCATCTGCCTGAACAGCGACTAATTCTATTGTGGCTGCATTTGGCATCGTGACCAATACTTCTTTTGTCTCATATGCCCCGTCTGTCGCTTCAAAACTTACTCTTCCTGCCGCTTGACCATTTATGAATAGATCCATCGTTTGAGCATCGCTTGACGTATTCTTATACTTCAGATTCAACTGATGCCCGCCGCTCATGTACTTGAAAGTTAAAGTATCTGCTGCTTCGAATGAGGCTACTGCTCCCATTCCAGAAGCTGCTCCATCTTGAGTAATTGTTGCACTGCCGCCAAGTAGCGCATCCTCCGCTTCTACAAGCACATATTCATCCTCATAGAAGTTATCCGGCTGTAGAGGAGGGTTAGTGAGCACGTTAGGATTCAGATCCAATATGATGTCGTCTAAAATTAAATCAGCTTTATTGGTGCTCTCAGCAAATACATTATCTACAACAAGAATGTAATCCTCTGCAGCATCTGTTTTGAATGATACTTTTTCTGTAACCTTTTGCCCATCGTAAGAGGACAAATATTTATTCACAAGTTTTTTTCCTGTGCTTTCCGAATAGATACTGTATGCCCACCCATTAGAAGGACCATAGCTTGACTTATACATAAAGCTCAGATCATATCCGGTATTCGGCTTAAGCTTCATCAGCCCTGGAAGTGTTTTAATTTTACTGTTGTTCCTGCCGCCTAGCATAAGTGTCATATCACCGTTCAGTTGTACTTTACCGTTCGTTCCATTGTTAGCATAAGCCAATCGCGCTAAGCTGGCATTTTCATGAACGAAGCCACCTAATGAATGTGTAGTTTCAAAATCCTCATGATAATAATGACCGTTAGATCCGTAAGGATTATCTTCTTCATAAATTCGTACATCGTCGAAGAAAATACTTCCTTGCCCTTCTATTCCCTTCAAGCGAACGACAGCGTCAGCCTCACTCGCTGTAAAATATACTTTTAATTGCTCCCAGCCATCGAATACATTACCCATTATCGTTTTCGAATGATACCCAAGTGACTCAGAGCTAATCACTCGATCGCCTAGATCAATTTCTAAAACGCCCTTTCCAGCGCCATTATGACGGACAAGAGCGGATATAACGTAAGACCTCCCTGCTTCTAGTTGCGATATGTCTTGAGATGCATGCTCTTCACCCGCAATATTCAGGTAATAATTCCCTTTTACGACATCATCGCCTATAGCTACCTTCAGCGGATTTGAAGCCTTCCAGATGTTCATGCTATTGCTATTGAAGTTAGCGTCTTTAATAATGGATCCGTCTCCCCATAAGATAGGTGTTTGTTCTACAAGCTCTTTGGTTATCACGTAACCCTGCTTAGCATCATAAGGTATCGTGACTTTCCCGTCCTCCACCTCAATCGTGCTCACGAATGTTTTCCCTTTGGTTTCATCCAGTCTATATAGATTTACATCAGTGACATCCTTCCAGCTCACGGGAACGGTCCACGTTTTCTCTCCGCCATTCGTGCTATAGGTATAGATTTTCTCTTCTGTCTTCGCATCCCACGGAATAAAGATTTCTTGAATGTCATCATTAAGGGTGGCATATAAGACACCATGCTTGCTGATTGAACGCTTAGTCCCATCAAATACAGATTTAACACCATCTTTAAACTCCGCTGTTAAATAGTTATGATTTGCTGCATCCCTGATAATGCTTGTAATCTGGAAGTTTTTTAGATAGGTGTCTGCTAAGGTGTGCTGCCAAAATTCACTCACTGCACCGTCAACCGTTTTTTGTGATTCCGACCATCCCAGAGTCCCGTATGACTTTTGATAGCCTGCACCTAACACATTTTGATAATCTTTCGACCCAGCTTCATAAATAGCTTGATCATTAATAATGAATCTTCTAATATCGGAGTTGCCATGGTTTCCCCCATTTTTTTCCTCTCCGTAGAAATAGGTATGCACCCACGACATATATTTAGGACTAAGAGCATTTGTTGCTTCACTATTCAAGGTATAATTCACATACCCCAGATACATTTCGGTAAAATAGGTCCAGTCCATTTCCTTAAACTTCTGAAGAGTCTTAAAGGTCGTCCATCTTGCTTCTTTTCCATCCCATCTGCCTGATGATACATCTAAATATTGAAATTTCATCGATGGAAACTCTTCTTTGTGCGCTTCATATCTCTCGTCTAGCAGCCCGCTTGACCAATACTCGATAGCATCAACCGCTGTTCCTCCTCGGTCAACCAAGTCCCACACGCCGCCATTATATTTTGGAGTCTCCTCATACAGAGGGGATTCTGGATAGGCTTCTACAGAGTTCGTATGTGTACCTACTGTAACGTTGTATTTCCCTGCTTCCTCAATAAGCCATCTGAACTGATCATTACCGCCTAGTAATGGGTTATTGTCCGCATAAGAAGGCCATCCATCTCCATATTGTCTGTGCGAGCCCTTGACCAGCATGAGTTGGGGGAAGTTGTCCGTTGCCAATGCTTGACGTTTTACATAATCAAGGCCATTTTCCCACGTCCATGACTGCCGGCCCCAATAGTTTAGAAGAATGTTAACCGCTATTGTCTTTTGAGCTACATTCTCACCAATCATTGGATCCATTATGTCTCTATAGGCTAGCGCACCATCTTGCCAGTTCAATAGCCCATCATGGTTAGCGTCATCTGTAATCGCAATCTTAACCCAAGGCAACTGGGTTACGCTTTTATCCGGACCCCGATACATGAAGTCAATATTCCATACAACGGTCTCCTTGTAGGACCCTTTTTGCTTCGTCTGGAGGTAGTTATACTGAGAAGTCATGTCGGATTCAATAGATGCTGCAAGCTCACTTGTATTTAGAATGACATGTCCTACTTTAACTGGTGCTGAATCGGCTGGCCTATCGGCTGCCTGGATGAACTTGTCTCCATTCACAAAATTAGAGTTATACGATACAGCCGCTCCAGGTTGTGTGCTTCGAATAGAAATCAGTCCGTGGTTAGGGAATTCTAGGTATCGTACCACTTGATTGGGATCAATGATATCGGTTACGTTCATCTCTAAAACGTTGTCATTAACCTTGAATTTCAAATGAATGACTACACCCAACAGGTCTGCGTCTGTAAAGTTCAAACGATAATTCACATGATCTATCTCATTAGTGTAACTTACTATGGGCGTATACAATTTACTATTGATTTTAACTTGGGTTAGCTTTTCATCTTGACCGTGCATGATTTTCCCTGTGCTTCCCCATTCATATTCAATTACCCTTGGAAACTGACGGTCTAAGAGAACAGATAGAACACCATTCTCAATGGTTAACGTTTCTCCAGCTTCCGTACTTCCTGCTGCGGCAGCATGATCTGCTGATCCAACATCATTGGATAACATGCCAAATACTAATAATGCAGTGATGACAATAAATAATCTTAACCCTTTGCTCATCCCTCTTCCTCCTTCATCTTATCCCTTAATAGATCCTGAGGTAATGCCTTCTATAATGAATCGCTGCATGAATAGATAGAACAACAGCAGCGGCAAAATAGATAAAAACATCATTGGGAAGAAATTGGTCCAGTCCACGGAAAATTGTCCGATGTTACGGAATAACTCCAGTAATAAAACTGAATTTTCACGCGATTGTAAAAATAGAAGGGGGGTCATAAAATCATTCCACGTATTCAATGCGGTTAAAATAGCTACGGTAGCTACAATAGGCTTCAACAGAGGCAAGACGATAAGGAAAAACGTCTTGAGAACACCGCACCCATCCATCCAAGCTGCTTCCTCTAGCTCCCTGGGCACCGTCGAACTGATAAAGCCTCTGAACAAGAAAATGGAGAGCGGCAGGTTATAGCATAATAGAATAAGTATGACGCCAATCAGCGTATTCATTAATCCCATATTGACTACGATGCGATACAGGGCAAGAATACCCATCTGATAAGGAACCATCATACCGACTAGAAAAAATACAAACAGGAAGCTGTATACTCTTCCTTCTTTTCTAGCAAAGCTGTACGCTGCCATCGCTCCCAGCAATACAATTCCAGTCACCGCACACACGGTTATGATCAAGTTGTTCTTCAACGCGCCCCAATAATTCATGGACTCAAATACATGATGGTAATGCTCCAAAGTAATCGTCTTCGGCAATGACAAGGGGTGAGCGACCGCTTCCGCCGGAGATTTAAACGTAGTGACGAGCAAATAGTAGACTGGGATTAGAAATACCGCTGCAACTGCCAACATCATCATCTCAAGTCCGAGCAGCTTCCATTTGAACTTGCCTGAGTAGAAGGAGTATGAGTTTTTTATCATTTGGTGTCCCACCTGCTTATGAATTTCATCTGAATGAATGTAATGATTCCTACTATACCGACGAATACCATGCCGAAGGCAGCACCGTGACTATAGAAGCCTTCACTTATACCCTTCTTGATCATCAGTGATACAATGGTCTCCGTCGCGTAACCTGGCCCTCCTGAGGTCATGGCATAGATAATATCAAATATCTTCATGCCGTTAATCATGCCTGTTACGGTTACGAACGTTATAGAAGGTAAGAGAAGCGGCAGCGTAATATATTGAAAGGACTGCATCTCGTTAGCTCCATCGATGGTGGCTGCCTCATAATAATCCTTGGATATACTCTGCAAGTTGGCAAGAAAGATGACCATGTTATATCCAGTCCACTGCCAAATCTGAGTAAAAATAACCGAATAAAGCGCTAGCTTCGGATCGCCCAGAAAATTAATACGGGAGAATCCCAGCCATTCAACAAGTCGGTTAATCAATCCAAAATCAGATGGTGAGTACATAAAGTTCCATAAAAAGCCGATGACGAGAATACTGAATACAGCCGGAGTAAAAAAAACAGAGCGCAGTAAATTTCGAGTAACTAACGGTTTGTTCAGCAGGACAGAGAGTGGTATGGCAATAGAGCTAATAATGACGGTTGATAACACAGCATAGATGAACGTATTTGAAATTCCTGTGAGATAGATGGAGTCTTCAAACAGTACTTTATAATTTGCTAATCCGACAAACTTGACGTGAACTGGATTGACATCGGACCAATTCGTGAAGCTGTACCAGAAGGTTTTAAGAGTAGGGTTTACAAAAAAAATACAGTATAGAACCAGCGCTGGAAGAATGAACAGAGCGTAAGTGACTTCCCTGCGAAAAATTTGTGTTTTCATTCTCATGGCAATCAACCTTTATCGTTTATTTATAGAGAAAGGGGCTGGAAAAATAATTATCCATGCCCCTGTCTAATTCCTTTTATTTGGATTTTGCCAATAAATCAGCTTGCTTCTTATCCACTGCCTCCAGAGCAGCCTTCGGGTCCTTCCCGCCAATCAACACCTCTTGCAGCTGCTTGCCCAGCTCTGCAAAGGAAACGTCGCGGCCTACTCCCCAGCCGTCAGGCGGATACATGATCTGCCCGGCCTTGAAAGCTTCCTGAGCACCGTCATACTCTGCCGGCATTTCGAATTGCACACCCTTCACATAGGAGGAGATCCCCTTATTATCTTCCCAATATGCGGTCTGCCCTTCAGGGGAAGAGAGAAGATCAAGAATTTGATAGACCGCTTCTTTCGCTTTTGACTCGGCATTAACCCCGAAGGACACTCCAGGTCCACCTACCATCCAACCGACTGGGCCTTCTGTTCCTACATTAGGGAACATACCAATTTTCATATCTGGAGCTTTTTGTTTGAACGTCTCCATATACCATGGACCGGATTGGAACATGGCTGCCTTGCCGCTTGTGAATTCGTCGATTGCTTGCTCTTCCTCAAGTCCAAGCATTTCCTTGGTGAATATCCCCTTATCCATATACGTCTTCCACTTCTCCAGCGCTGGCAGTAGGGCATCGGCCATCTTCGACTCGCCACTCTTGAACTGCTCATTGAATGACTTGCCTTGCTCCGTACCGATATAGTCATTGATAGCAAGCGCTATGAACGATTGACCGACTACTAATGGATTCTTCAGACCAATAGCTTGAGGCTTAATTCCATTCTGCTGGAACACTTCGCTAACCTTATAATACTCTTCGAGATTGGTTGGCACTTCGAGATTGTACTGCTCGAATAACCCTATATTATAGAACATGCCGTTGAACCAGCTTCCTTGCGGCAAGCCGTACAACTTACCATTGAATGTGTAATTAGCTGTTCCAGTCTCAACATACTTATCAGCATAACGCTCTGTCAGATCTTCGAAGTATCCTAGCTTCACCGTGTTATCGTTAATAAGACCTCCGATAATATCCGGGCCTTCCCCTGCAGCGAGCTGCGTCTTAATTACTTCTTCATATTGCTTGTTATCAATAAATTGATATTCCAGATCGATGTTAGGCAGCTTCTCCTCTACCAAGGCAAGCAGCGACTTCACGCTTTCCTCCTTGTTCCAGTAAGATAAGCGAACCTTGACCTTCTCCTCTTCTTTTGCACTCCTTACATTTCCATCGTCCGTAGTATTGACTTGCTGATTGTTCTGGTTAGAAGATCCACAGCCCGTCAATGTCATTACAACTGCAACAACCGATGAGACAAGTAACAACACTCTCTTATTCACACTGAATCTCCCCTTCATGCTATGAATGGTATCTCTTACAATTTCATAATATAAGGTTATGGTTAAGGGGGATATATAACGTTCTGTAGATAACTATCACATTCCTATGATGAAGCTCGCTCGTAAATGGGAATTCGAATCTGGATGCGAGTTCGTCCGTACTCTCCATTGCCAAGCAGAGACAATCCATAGCTTAGACCGAAGAAGAGTTGAAGCCTCTCCTGTACATTTCGTAATCCGTAGCCCTGTTTATGACTGCTCATAACCTCCTCGAGTGAGGCTTGTACAAATCCAGGGCCATTATCTTCAATAATGAATAGGATATCTTTGCCATCCCGCTTCCCTTCTACAAGCAAGCTCCCGCCTCCATCCTCCTTGCAATCTATCCCATGTTCTATTGCATTCTCAACAATAGGCTGAAGAATAAGGTTAATCATATCGTACTGCATAATTTCTTCTTCGACTTTGAATATGACAGTAAAGCTGCCGTTGTGCATTTTGCTCTGAATGCTAATATAGGTCTTAATATTCAGAAGCTCCTCACGAACGGAAATAATATTTTGCCCCTGATTCAGCGCAGTTCGATAGAAACTAGCAAGCTCCGTCACCATCTCACTAATGGAGTCAGACTCCAGCAGCAGTGCCTTTGAGTTAATGTGTGACAAGGTATTATAGAGGAAGTGCGGGCTAATCTGGGCCTGTAAGGCCACCAACTCCGCCTCACGTTGAGAGATTTGAGCCTGATATACTTCAGATATGAGCTGATTGACCTTATGCAGCATTTTATCGAATCGAGCGGATAGCTGCCCAATCTCGTCACGAGATTCCATTCGGACGGATACACTCATATCACCATTCTCTACGAGCTTCATCTTATTATTCAACTTATAGATTGACTTCAGGAACGTCTGAGATAATACATACAGCAACAAGGACAATACGAGCATACTGAGCAGCACAACCATCGTAGCTGCGCTTAATATTTTTGATGCTTCGATATTAATGTTAGAAGCCGGTACATAATATTCCATACTCCAAGTAGATGAGTCAATCGGCTTTTCTAATGAGAAGTACTGCTCTCCATTAATGGTCACCTTAGAATCAGACGAGTTAGCACTCAATAGCGAGGATAGCTGGGCAGGCTTCTCTGAAGCGAACAATGGTCGCTGACCGTCTGTAATGATAACGAGGTGGCCGGCCGGCATCTTCTTCAATACCTGCAAGACAGTCTCTTCGTAATCCAACTGCAAATAGAAGATTCCGATTATTTCCCCGTTGTAGGTATTGTAGATGTTGTGTGTGGCGAACAGCTTGTTGTCGTTATACCACCAACTCGTTCCTCTATGTCTCTTCGTTTCCTGATACCAATCGTATTGAGCGATTCTGGAAGAAGGCAAGATGAAGTTCCCATAAGCGAGCTCCCTGCCCTCAACGTATATGTACATTTCCTTAATATCTCCACCATAATATAAGTTCGTTGTTAGAATTGGTTCTATCTTCTCATTCATGATTCGAGAGAGCTGTACGAAATCAAGCGTATCATCTCCGATGCCTTCAACTAATGTCGGATTGAATACAACTGAATTAATCGTCTTCTCCTGTCTGTCCAGTCTGTAGCTGATTTCGGCAGCAGTCTGATTGAGCGAATGGCTCATATTCTCAATAGCCTGCTTCTCAAGGCTGTTCTTCGTACTGTCGTATGCATACCAACCAAGTATAATCATTGGAATGAAGATGATAGCGATGTTGGACAGTAGCAGCTTCTTATGAATGGATAAATCCCGAAAAAGACGCAGGACACTCATACTCATCTCACCTTCTCACGATATTGAGCTGGCGTTGTGCCGTATCTGTTCTTGAACATCATTGTGAAGTAAGAAGGATTAGGATAACCGACCCTCCTGCCGACTTCCGCTGACTTAAGAAACGTCGTTCTAAGCAGCTCACGGGCACGCTCCATCCTTATTTCCGTTAAGTACTTGCCTACGCTTCTTCCCATACTCTTCTTGAACAAATACGCCATATGGCTCGGTGAGAAATTATATCGAGCTGCAATCTGATCAAGTCCGATATCCTCCCCATAATGTTCCGCGATATAATCGGCCACCTGATGTATAACCTTGCGATTCTGCTCCTCGGAGGAGGTCTCCTTCAGCTCAGCAAGTTGGTCAACAATCGTAAGTAACAACCCTTGCAGGCGGTCGATGTGCATCACCTTATCAATCTGACGCAAGGTCTCCACGATGAGTGGGCGCTGTTCCTGATTGGCATGCTCATGAATCTTACGCAGCAGACCGGTGAATATCAGCTTAGAGAATAAGGGGCTGAATGTACCGGATTGCCTAATATTCCTTACAAGTACTGCGATGCTATTCCGGACTGTATTGTAATCGAATTGTTCAATTTGCCGATAGATGCTGTTAAGCTCCGTCTCCACATCCATAGCAATTCCTTCAACAGTCTCCATTATGTTGTGCCCCATATCCCAGATCACGCTACCATCCATATAGAACCGATAATTCAGATGCTCTTCCATCCGATTGAATTCAAGATGCAATTGCTCAGGCTTATGAACCTCATTGCCTATGACGATAAAACATTGCTTCCCATATTCTTGTTCAATGAAGTGCAATATATGTTCTGCATATGCAATCATGTTACTCTTAACATCTGTATGCGGAGGGTAGCACAGGATGATGACACTCTGCCGTTCATTAAGGCTAATAGTAACGTACTGCTCTCTAATAATAGTAGACAATTCAGCTTCGAACACCTTGCCACATGTGTCAAAAAGCGGGTCATAAGTATCCACAAGAATCATATGGAGGCAGCTGTTATTGAGGGACGTATTACTGAACGCCAGATGATCATGCATTTCCTTATTCCATTCATATCCATGCAACAGAGCATGAAATAGACTCTCCACTTGTAGGTTCTTATACTGCTCAAACGTCCTCGCATCTTGGTTGCAAGCCTCAATGACTTGATTCATGACTTCAAGAAAATTAGCTGGTACTAACGGCTTCATAATATAGTGAAGAACACCAATCTCTATCGCCTGCCTAGCGAACTCGAACTCGCCATAAGCGCTGTAGATTACAATTCGTACAGATGACCTCAGCTTCTTCGCTTGTCTCGCTAGTTCAATTCCATCTAAGAATGGCATCTTAATATCTGTGATCAGAATGTCTGTTGGATAATCTTCCAAATGCCTCAATGCCTCATGGCCATTCGATGCTTGAGTAACTACTAACGGTAAGCGGTATTTCTCAATTAACCAAGTTATGGTCTCAACCTCAATCCGATGATCGTCGACGACTAGAATCTGATACATATCCGCTTCCCCCTTCTACTCTCCGTTGACTAACGCTAGTATATAGTCCGTCTCTCATCTAGCGGTATATCAGTATTATACGAAAAGTATAAGGATTCGACGAATACATACCACTTCTTGAAGAAATTACCCTATAAAAAATCCGCTGACCCTAAATGGTCAGCGGATCTCTATTACTTCAAAATAGCCGTACTATAAGGCGGAAGCGTCAGCTTGCTCTTCTTCAGCTTCGCCGACTTGCCGCCGGCTGCGGCGGAGTGAGCGACCTTGCCGAACTTGCCGTATGGCTCTGATGCAGCAGGAAATTCCACCACCTGCTGCTCCCCCGTCAGGTTATGCACGACCAGTACACGCTCCTTCTGTGAGACGCGCAGATAGGTGCTTACCCCCTTGTTAGGAGCAGCTAGCTTGTACTCGGCAATTGTGCCGTCTCGCAGGGCAGCCTCTTCCTTGCGCCACGAGATCAGCTCCTTGTAGAGTGCCAGCATAGAGCTGTCATCCTTCTGCTGTGCCTCGACCGACACGGTCTCGCTATTCTCGCGATTGAAGCGAGGTAGCTCCCACTTCGTCTGCCCCTCGCCACCAGTCGGCGCCTTGTACCATGGCATCGGCTCGCGGATGTACTCATCCGGCTTCGCCCCCAGCATACCGAGCTCTTCCCCATAGTAGATGAAGGGATTGCCCGGCAGGGTGAGCAGCAGAGACGCGGCCATGCGAGCGTGCTCAGCCTTGCCTTGCAGCACCGTCATGACCCGGTTCTGGTCATGATTGCTGAGGAACGGCGCATCAACGAACGTTCCTCCTGATGACTTCTCATACAATCCATAAGCCCGTCCAAGTGAGAAAGCCAGATCAGGGTCCGTCTCCTTGTCCGCTGCGCCCAGCAGCTTGCCTGTGAGGTCGAAGTTGAATGCGGAGTCCAACCCCTTGTCGAAGTATGGCGCGATGACCGTAAGCGAATCCCACACCTCGCCGATGAGGAAGGCATCCGGCTTCGCAGCCAGCATCCCTGCACGGAACTCCTGCCACCACTGCTTGTTCTTCGCTTGAATCTCTGGAGAGTTCACGGTCGAACCATAGTCTCCGTAGATATGCTTCGCTGCATCGAGACGGAAGCCGTCCAGCCCCTGCTTCAGCCAATATTGGCCGGCCTTGATCATCTCTGCGCGAACCGCTGGCTCGTCAAAGTTCAGATCCGGCATCCCTTCCCAGAATACGCCGAGATACTGATCTCCGCCCAGGCCAAGCGAATGCCAAGGATCTCCACCGACCGCTCCGTCCGACTTCACCTCGGCATCACTGGCCGCGAAGTGATACCAGCTGCGATACTTACTGTCCGCATTCGCCGCCGCTTCCTTGAACCAAGGATGCTCCTTGCTCGTATGATTCACGACAAGATCCATAATGACCTTCATATCACGCTTGTGCGCTTCGTCTAGCAGCTTCTTGAGGTCTGCCAATGTCCCATACTCCGGGTTCACCGCATAGTAATCGGTTACATCATAGCCATGATAGCTGGGCGAAGCGTTGATCGGCATGAGCCAGATCCCTTCCACCCCAAGCTCCTTCAGATAATCGAGCTTAGCGGTAACCCCATTCAAGTCGCCAATGCCGTCTCCATTCGTGTCGTAGAAGGAACGAACGAAGATCTCATAATAGACCGAGGATGGCTGTTCATCCACGGCATATGAAGCAAGGGCAGCATCACTGCCGCCCTTGTCATCACCATCATTATTATTGCTGCATGCGCCTAGCATCAATCCTGCCAATACAAGCAATGAGACCAATCCAGCCGCACGCCAGCGCTTCATCCACAATCCCATTGGAATCATCCCTTGGATGCTCCAGATGTCAGACCCTGAACGAGGAACCGCTGCAGGAAGATGAAGAGCAGAGTAATCGGAATCGCAATCAGGACAGCACCCGCTGCGAACATCGTGAAGTTACTATTCTGATACGTACTGACCATATCCCATAGACCAACCGCCAGCGTCCAGTTCTCCTTCGAACGAAGCACCAGCCTGGCGAAGATGAAGTCTACCCAAGCACCCGTGAACGTCGTCAGCGCAACGTAGGTCAGCATAGGCTTGGACAGAGGCAGCATTATCTTAGTGAAAATCTGCAAGTGGGTCGCACCGTCAATCCGCGCCGCCTCATCCAAGGACCGAGGAATCGTGTCATAGAAGCCCTTGACGACGAATCCACCTAGCACGGAACCTGCGGAGTACACGAGGATAAGCGCCGCATGCGTATCCAGCAAGTTAAGCTGAAGCAGGAAGATATAGATGGCGATCATACTCATGAAGCCCGGGAACATACCAAGGACCAGCATCGTGGTCAGGATGTTCTTCCGTCCGCGGAAGCGGAAGCGCGACAGAGCGTACATGCTCATCGTCGTCAGAATCGTCGAGAAGATCATCGTTAAGGTCGCGATCTTCAGCGTGTTCAGGTACCAAGTGCCATACTTGAAGCTTGGGCTAGTGAACAAGTCCTTGTAGTGCACCAGCGTGAACGTCTCTGGAATGAAGCGGTCACTGAACAAGGAGGTTCCCGGTCTCAGTGAGGAGAGCAGCACCCAGAGGGCGGGATAGACCGCACAGATCGCGATGGCAATTAGAATCAAGTAGCTTAGAGTTAGACGAATCGTGGTTGTAGCCTTGCGTCCCAGTCTCATTGGATCATATCCTCCTCTTTGAATGAACGCGAACGACGGTAGTTAATAATCGAGAACGTCGCAACGATCAAGAATATGATAATCCCGATAGCCGAGGCCATATTGAACTGGCTGTTGTTCAGCGTCAGCTTGTAGAGCCATGTAACGAGCAAGTCGGTGCTTCCCGCATATTGGTAGTTCCCGTTCACCGGGTCGCCGTTCGTCAGCAGGAAGATGACGTTGAAGTTGTTAATGTTGCCCGCGAACTGAGTAATCAGGATTGGAGCAGTGGAGAACAGCACGAACGGAAGCGTGATGATGCGGAACTTCTGGAAGCCCGTCGCCCCGTCCACATCGGCAGCCTCATACATATCCTTAGGGATAGATGTCAGTACGCCAAGAATGAGGACCATGGATACCGGTATCCCGACCCACATGTTCACGAGAATAACCGTCACCTTCGCCCAGAACGGGTCCGTCAGCCAAGGCAGCTTGCCAAGTCCGAAGTAGGCGAGATATTGATTAATCGGTCCGAATTGCCCGTTGAACAGATTACGCATAACCAGCAGCGAGATCAGCTGCGGAATCGCGTAAGGGATGATGAAGAGCGTGCGCCACAGTTTTTTGAACCGGACGCCGTTAGATTCAATGAGCATCGCGACAAGCATACCGCCGAAGTACGTCGTTACGGTTGCAATAATTGCCCATATAATCGTCCAGGTGAACACCCCAATGAAGGTGTTGCTCCAAGTCTTAAGGGTAACGAGATTAGCGAATGTGTCGAACCCGACCCAGTTAACCAGCGACTTAGGCGGAATATGTGCAGGTGATGCATAGTTCGTGAACGCAAGCATGACCATGAAGATAATCGGCATAATGGTCAAGAAGAGTACGCCGATGGCCGGCAAGGACAGCATCAGGAATGGGAAGTTGCGATCCTTAATGTACTCCCATGTCTGTCCAATCGTGCCCGGCGTTCCCCCGGCTTCTCTAAGCTTGCCGTTCCGATAGGCATCCCGAATGTTCATAATGTAGATGACCAGGAATACTGCTAATAGTAATACCGTAATTAACCCGTTAATCAAGAGGAAGATCGAGTGATCTCCTTCCACAACTCTGGTAATTCTTCCTACCTTCTCGAAGCCTTGTGTCTTCGTACCTAATGTGACAATACCCCAGATGCCTTTACCCAGGTTCGGTATAAAATACAGAAGCGCTAGCGCCTCAATAGCAAGCAAAATAATCCCCTTCACGAACTGGCGATTATAGAATTGGCCTAGTCCCATGAATACCGCTGACAGTACAGATGCGGTGGTGCGATGACGATTCATCCCGCTGGGCTCCCTCCTTCTCCTTGGAAAAACATCGGTACCCGCCGAACCAGAGGTTCAGCGGGCTTCCTTATGTTCTAACTATTATTTGCCTGCGCTGCCGTTAGCATCCTTGATCTGTTGAACGGCATTGTCAAGAGCTGCCTTCGGATCCTTGCCAGCATTCCATACATCGGAGAACGCTGCGCCGATTGGCGTCCATACGTTGCCCATCTCAGGGATAGATGGCATTGGTGTAGATTGGTTGAACTGCTGAACGAACCCTTGTACGACTGCATTATCCTTAACCGCTGCATCTTCAGTAGCTTCTGTGTTAGCTGGAATTGCACCAGTCAATTCGAAGTCCTTCAGTTGTGCAGCCTTCGTGGAAGCGAAGCGAGCGAACAGGCGAGCTGCCTGCGGATACTTGGAATACGTGTTCACGTACCAAGCCTTAACGCCGGAGAAGGATGTAGAAGGCTTGCCGTTGATGCTAGGGATTGGGGCTACACCGAAGTCGATGTTAGCTGCTTTGTAGTCACCGATTGTCCAAGGACCGTTAATATCCATCGCCAGCGTGCCGCCAGTGAATAGACCTTTCTTAATGTCATACGTTACATCGCCAGACTTCAGTGGAAGCAGGCTGCTCTTCAGGGAAGAGAAGAACTTCAGACCTTCAATTGCGCCATCGTTGTTCAGACCGATATCGTCTTTGTTCTGTCCTTCGTCGCCATATACATAACCGCCTGTTGTGCCGATGAACGGGTAGTTGAAGTAGAAGTTACCTACATCCCACATCAGGGTGTATTTATTTTTCTTAGGATCATTGTAAGTTTTGGCGAAATCAAGCACTTCCTCGAATGTCTTAGGAGCTTCCTTGATTAATGCCTTGTTATAGAACAGAGCGTAAGTCTCAATGGAGCGCGGGTAGCCGTACAGTGCGCCGTCATAAGTAACAGCGGTAACTGCGTTCTCCGCATTCTCACTCTTCGCTTGCTCTTCATAGAAGTCATTCGGAAGAACTAGGCCAGCGGTAACTGCCTTACCAAGGTTATCGTGCGGGAACACGACTACGTCAGCAGCTAGACCGGCAGGACCGTCTGTTGTCAGCTTCTGAACTTGGTCAGCCGCTCCAACCTCTTCGAACTTCACTTCAATGCCATACTTCGCAGTGAATTCCTTCGCAATCGCTTCTACGAATGGACGCTCTTCCTTGGATTCCCATACGAGCAGGGATGCGCCCTTCTCAGGAGTTACATCTTCAGCAGTCGCGTTATCAGCGCCTGCATTGTTGCCGCCATTGTTGCCAGTGTTCTCAGGAGCGTTGTTGTTGCCGCCTCCGCATGCCGCGATCACGAACAGAGCGAGGACTAAGGACATAACAAGCAATTTCTTCATTTGTGGAGATCCCCTTCCAAGTTGTCTTAATGGTAGTGCTGTCCTTGCTAATCTTGCTGTGGTGCATCGTTACTTCGAACAGAAGGCTGTCTTAAGCAATCCTAGTCCGCCTAT
The DNA here is from genome assembly GCF_042653305.1 of Paenibacillus sp. GCM10023252. Lineage (NCBI taxonomy): Bacteria > Bacillati > Bacillota > Bacilli > Caryophanales > Paenibacillaceae > Paenibacillus > Paenibacillus sp. GCM10023252. Next base: position 101,256 of record NZ_JBHSHW010000037.1, on the reverse strand, counting down.
TCTCATAAAATGCAACAATCTGCCAAACAATATACAGACGCGCGACTCTAACTATTAAACCATGCTGGGCGTTGTCTGCGCAAACGTTTGATCAGATAGGTGCACTCAAACCCTATGAAAGCGCTGTATCCCATGCTGTTCAGAGGAGAATGGACAGGTGACTGATGTGTAAGCGTTCTATTCCTCGGTTCATCATACAACACGACCCCCATTTAGGAAAAACGTTTGCACAACTTAAAAATAGCGGAAATTTGCAAGTTATCTCACGCAATCCTCGCCTTATCTTCCATTTGCGTAGTCTTTCGTCATTTGTTGCCATTGTGTGCTTAGATATATATTTACTTTACATTAGCGTTGATTTAACATGAGGATGATTCAATGATTGTATGGTCACGGGGGTTAGTAAGCTATGGTCACCATTAAGGATGTTGCAAAAGTTGCCGGAGTATCCCCATCTACCGTATCTCGAGTCGTCTCCGGACACTCTAGAATTAGTAAGGAAACCTCACGCAAAGTAAAACAAATTATGGATGAGATGGGCTACCACCCTAACGTGATGGCGAAGAGCCTGGTGTCTAAAACGACGAATACGCTTGCGATTATGCTTCCTAGACCTGCTGAGGAGTTGTTTCAAGACTTCTTCTTCGGGGAACTACTAAGAGGAATCTTAACGCAATCCACTCGTGCCGGATACGATATGCTGCTCACTGCAGCTACTTCTGAACATACGGAACACGAGACGATCTCAAGATTGGTTATGGGACGCAGAGTCGACGGAGTCATTCTGCTGTCTTCACGAGTCAGCGACCCTCTCATCAGCTTCCTCGGGGAACAATCTATTCCAAGCGTGCTCATCGGCAGACCGAATATGCATCCAGACTTCCTGTCTGTGGACAACGACAATGTACAAGCCGCTTATGATGCCACTCAGCATCTCATTGCCCAAGGGCATAAGAGAATTGGCTTCGTCAGCGGACCGCCTAATCTGACGGTATCCAATGATCGCATGGAAGGCTACGTCAAGGCACTTCGAGATGCCGACCTAGAGATGCGGACCGAATGGATCGTCGAAGGAGAATTCCTGCAGGAGAGCGGCTATCGGGCGATGTCTTTTTTCATGAGCTTGCCTGAACGCCCTACCGCCCTTGTCGTCATTGACGACGTTGTCGCCTTCGGCGTGCTGCGCGGCTTGACCGAGCTTAGCTACAAGGTTCCTGAAGATATCTCGATCGTCAGCTTCAATAACATTGCGCTGTCTGAACTGGCTACACCGCCTATCACCTCCATTGATATCGGTACGTATCAGCTTGGCTATACGGCCTCTCAGACGTTAATTCGCCTTATTCAAGGAGAACCGGTTCATCAGAAGAGGATTGTCATTCCTCATCGACTGATTGTCCGGGATTCCTCTATCCAAGCCTCAACTAGAAGGAGTTAAGCAACTATGAACAGCAAGAGCATTGTGAATGCGAACACAGCCAAGCCTTACCTGGTAGACGGAATTATCGGCAACTCGAAGTTCCTCGCCTCCCTAGGCCGTACCGGCAGAATGTACCGCCTATGGTGGCCGAATATTGACTTCCCCCAGCATATGGATGAGATGCTTACTGGTCTTAAGCTGGATGGTCAGGCTTCCGTCAGCTGGTTCGATGGAGAGGAAGACGGCTGGCAGCATGAAGTCGCTTATGAGAAGCGGACGAATATTCTCGGTGTTAAGGCGTCGTCAGCTCAGTGTCCGGTTGCAGTAGACAGCCGTCATTATGCGGTTCCCGGACAGTCTATTCTCGTTCGTGAATATGACTTCAAGAACACCGGGTCTTCCGCTGTATCATTCGAATTCATCGTGTATTCCTCGTTCCTGATTACGGAGAATCCTTATTACAACACCACAACCTTCAATGTTGATCAGGATGCTTTGGTTCATTTCCGTCATAAGTACTTTTTTGCGCTTTCCAGTGCAAACGTGTGCACAAAATTCCAATCCGGCCAATCTTGGGCAGCGGCTCAGACGGGTGAGCTGAACGGGGCTGTCATTGACATGAAGCCAGATGGTGCGCTCGTGTATCGGGTGGAAGGACTGGAGCCTGGCTCTACGGTCTCCATCCCGCTGTACATTACGGCTGGGCATGATGAGCAGAGCGTCTTGCTGGAGATGGCGGTGGCCAAGCAGCGTACGGCTGCCGATTGGCATGGCGAGACAGCGGCTTACTGGCATCAATACTTGGCAGCTGCTACCCCTTGTCCTCTTGAAGGCGAAGAGATAGCAGAGCTGTATGACCGCTCCCTCCTCATGTTCAAGCTCATGTCGGACGAAGCAACCGGTACGATCGTTGCGGCTCCGGAATTCGACGAGCACTACGAGAAGTGCGGCGGATACTCCTATTGCTGGGGACGGGACGCGGCGTTCATTACGACCGCACTTAACAAGGCCGGCCTAAGCGAGCTGTCCGACCGCTTCTACGACTGGACGCTGACCGCTCAGTCGCCGGACGGCTCCTGGCAGCAGCGCCATTATCATGATGGCAGCCTTGCTCCATCATGGGGCTTGCAGATCGACGAAGGCGCATCCATCATCTGGGGGATGTGGGAGCACTACTACGAGCGGAATGACCGTGCGTTCGCAGAGCGTGTATGGCCGGCGGTGGAGCGCGGCGCGGTATACTTGGCTGCGTACCTCGACGAGGAGACGGGGCTGCCATTGCCTAGCAATGACTTGTGGGAAGAGCGCGAAGCGGAGCATACCTACTCGGCTGCCGCCGTATACGGCGGGATGACCGCGGCTGCTGCGTTCGCTCGCTTGATGGGCCGCGAGGACCTCGCTGCGGAGTGGTCGGCCATCGCGGACCGCATCGCCAAGAGCCTGCTTGAGAAGGGCTGGAATGAAGAAGGAGATTCCTTCTACCGTGCGCTCAAGCTGACCGTCAACCAAGAGAAGTATGAAGCAGCGATTGCTGCAGGGAAGTCTGGCTCAGCTGTTCCTGGGCTGAAGGGCTACACGAAGTATGTGCTGGAGCATGACCCGATTGTCGATATTAGCTTGCTCGGCATCGCCGTGCCGTTCGGTGCTGTTCCTGCGGACCACGACTACATGAAGCGTACAGCCGATACCGTAGAGCGGCTGCTGACGGTTCCTGGCGTAGGCGGCATCCTTCGCTATGAGGATGACATCTACGCAGGCGGCAATCCGTGGATACTGACGACGATGTGGCTCGCCCACTATCGGATTCAGACCGGCGATATCGCTGCAGCCGAGAAGCATCTGGAGTGGGTGCTGAAGCATCGCACCGAGACCGGCCTGCTGCCGGAGCAGATCGACAAGGTAACCGGCGAGACCGCATGGGTCGTGCCGCTCACTTGGTCGCATGCGATGTACGTGCTGTGTGTGTTCATGCTGGCTGCTGCCAAGAAGTAAGGGAGTGTGGGGCTGTCTCAAGTCTGATTGACTTGGGGCAGTCCCTTTTGGTATTCGCTGCGCGGGGCTTCGTTGCGCTGCATGGCGTTGCATGGCGTTGCGTTGCGTGGGAGATAGGTCGGGGGCTCGGGGCCGGTGGGGAGTGGGCTTAAGGCCGCTGTTCCAAGTCGTGTTCCTTCGAATTACAGCTATGCTGTAGGAACACGACTTGCAAAGGCGGACGCGATGCTCCTTAAGCTCCACCCCCCACCTCTTCCTCACCTCCCTCCTATCTCCACTGCACTGCACTGCACTGCACTGCACTGCACTGCACTTCACTGCACTTCACTGCACTTCACTTCGCTCATTAAGGGAACAGCCCCTGTCAAAAAAGACTTAGAGAAACCCCACTGGCGAGGGGAAGGGGGAAAGGAACGGCAAGAGCAGAGCATTGAGAACCTGCGGTTCTCTCGCTCCAACCCCTTTGTAACGGGCTAGCTGCCCGTTTAGAGCAACCGCAAACCCCACTCCTAAAACCATTTATTACGGGCTTCTTGCCCGTACAGCTTAACCCACCGACGGGCTTCTTGGCTTCTTGCCCGTTAGAGACTGTCAGCAGGAACTCACGAAGCAGGAATAGGTTAGTGGGGACTCAACAGCGCAGAAAGGGTGAGACGTCAATGGGAGCATGAAGGTGAGGCATCAACCTACCTTAATCCCACTTGACAAATAGACAGTTATTTATAATAATTATAAAAAAGGAATAAGTTTAAATAAGGTGATCGTAAGTATCATCAGCCACTGTTCCGTACACACTACCCTTGGAAAGGATGTCGATCACATGAGCAAATCAACGATACACACGATACTTAACCGCCAAATCGCGAACTGGAGTCTGCTGTATATTAAGCTGCACAACTACCATTGGTATGTGAAGGGGACGCAGTTTTTCACGCTGCATGTGAAGTTCCAGGAATTCTACGAGGAAGCAGCGCTGCATGTAGATGAATTGGCGGAGCGCCTGCTGGCCATCCAAGGTAAGCCAATCGCTACGATGAAGGAATATCTGTCTACGGCAACGGTGAAGGAAGCAAGCGGCAGCGAAGACGCCACCGAGATGGTTAACGTGCTTATTGCTGACTTCACAACGGTCATTGGGGAACTGAAGGAAGGCATGGAAGCGGCTCAAGAACAAGGCGATGAGACGACAGCTGATATGCTGCTTGCTATCCATACCACTCTTGAGAAGCATGTGTGGATGCTAAGCGCCTTCAACGGGAAGTAAGTAATCTTGCACGGTAAGGGAGGAGCTCCCTGCTGAACCTTATCATCATCTCAAAAGAAGAGCCTCACCCAAATGCTCGCAATTAAGCATTCGGGTGAGGCTCTTCCACTACTCCACGCGCAAGATCGCTGTAATCCGTATATCCTCACACGATGCCCCAACCATAACCAGGAACTCCCCAGGCTCTACGACTGGCTTCATATCCGCACCAAGTATCGCAAGCTTATCCGGCGTCAGCTCAAGCACAACCTCCGCTGACTGGCCAGCTCGCAGAGTAATCCGCTTGAAGTCCTGCAGCGACTTGAGAGGAGTCGCATAGCTCGCCACCTTGTCCCGCACATAGAGCTGAACGACCTCATCTCCGTCCCGATCTCCCGTGTTCGTCACCTCAACGGTCACCGTAACCGAATCCATCGGCCCTATCACATCCCTGGACAGCTTAGCCTCGCTGTAGGAGAAGCTGGTATAGCTGAGACCGTAGCCGAATGGGAATTGAGGGTTCTCCGTCATGTCCACATAGCCGTTCCTGCGGCCGGATGGTTCAGCATTGTAATAGAGAGGGGCCTGCGCCACATCCTGTGGAAAAGTAACCGGAAGTCGCCCGCCAGGATTCACCTCTCCGAATAGAACATCCGCGATGGCATGTCCGCCCTCCAGTCCAGGGTACCAGGCATATAAGATAGCATCAGCCGCATTCACCCAGTTCCGCATCGTGACGGCACTGCCTGCACTAACCACGACAATAACCGGAAGGCCCAGTCCAGCCACATTCTGAATCAGCCTCTCCATCGAGACAGGCAGATTCAGATTAGCCCTGTCCATACCCTCTCCCTCTGTAATGCCTGCCACAATGACAACCGCGTCCATTCCATCCAGCTGCTGACGCAGAAGCTGAACGCCCTCTTCAGGATTCGTGCCCCGATTCCAGCCGAGCCGAATATGCGCATCTCCGCCAGAGGAATGATATTGCACGGTCAGCGAATAACGCTTGCCCTGCTCGAGATCACAAGCGACAATCTGCGTACCGGATAAGGCATCCTCCCACCGGTCGATAAGGAGCTCGCCGTCGAGATACAAGCGCGCTCCACCATTAGCCGTCACACCGAGCTTGTACAGTCCGCTCTCCGGCGGAACCAGGTGACCGCGCCACTCGATAGAGTACGGCTTGCCATCCTCCAGCTTCGGATGTTCCGCCGGCTGGCTGCTCCCCCAGTTGAACGCGACACTTCCGTCATTGCGAATGACGACAGGCTGACCGCTCAGTGTCTGCGAGTCGATATAGCGGCCGGTCATTCCCTGCTCTACCCGATCGTCCACAACACATTCCAGACATTCCACCGGGATAAGTGACAAGGCCAGCTCATCCTCGCCCAAGCTCTCTACACCTGCCTGCACATGATGAATCTCCGTTCCCGCAGGCGCGCCCTCTCTCAGACCCTGCAGGATCGAGATGATCTCATTGCCCCAGCTGCTGTACCCGCCAAGCTTCGGCTTATCCGCTATCGCTCCCATGACCGCAAGCTTCTTCACCTTATGGCCAGCCCCCAGAGGGAGCACATCATTCACATTCCGCAGCAGCACCAAGCTCTTCTCCGCTGCCTTCCTAGCTATCTCGCGATGCCGCCTGCTTCCAGTCACCTCTACAATATCATCAGGAAGGGCATAGGGCTGCTCGAACAAGCCGATGCGGAACTTCGCCAGCAGCACTCGCCGCACAGCTGTGTCGATCGTCTCCTCAGACACCTTGCCTGTCTGGACCGCCTCCATCAGCTTCGTGAAGCCGCTCGTATCGCTCATCGCCGGAATCTCTCGATCCATCCCGGCTGAGATCGACTTCACCGCAATACCCATCAGATCCTCCGCAGCCGCATGCTGCTTAAGCGCCTTAATCATTAAGCCGTAATCGGTCACGACGAACCCTTCGAAGCCCCACTCCTCCCGGAGCACCTTCGTGAGCAGCCAGTGGTTCAACCCGCTCGGCTGTCCATCCAGCGCATTGTAGGAAGCCATGATCGACTGGGAGCCGGCTTCCCTAATGCAAGCCTCATAAGGCTTGAAGTACACCTTGCGCAGCATCCGCTCCGAATAATAGACGGGATGGCTGTCTCGTCCGCCGTCACCGCTGTTCGCTACGAAGTGCTTAGGCGTCGTAACAATGCCTGTACGCTCGAAGCTCTTGCAGAATTCTACCGCCATCCGAGAGACAAGGTACGGATCCTCTCCATAGGTCTCCTCCACCCGCCCCCATCTCACGTCACGAGCGAGGTCAACTGTTGGCGACAGCACTTGGCGGATGCCTCTCACCTTAGATTCGGCCGCAATCGCTGCCGACACTTCTCCCATGAGCTCCGGATCCCACGTTGCCCCCAGTCCGATTGCCTGCGGGAAGGAGGTTCCCTCGCGAAGCGTCAAGCCATGAAGAGCCTCTGCATGAATAAGGGCTGGAATGCCGAGCCTCGTCCCCTCCACGCAGCTCCTCTGCAAGCGGTTAATGATCTCGGCCTCTTCCTTGATCGTATAGGGCATAATGATCCGCTCGAAGGCGAACCCTCCCAGCCCGTCTTCCCCGATCGGGTCCTCCTGCTCCAGCATCTCGTGAATGAATAAGCACTGCAGCTGCTTAATCTTCTCCCCCAGCGTCATACGGCCTAGCAGATCCTCTGTTCTCTCCTCCGGTTGTCTCGCGGCATCTTGATAGATATAGCTCATGATCCTTCCACTTCCCTCTCCCTAGCTTATGAATCTAGCATAAGGGAATCGAGCCGTAGAGAACTAACGGTCAGGGCTACTCTCTTAACAGAATAATGACCATTCCCCTAGCAAAAAAATAAACAAGCCCCCTCGCCTAAGCAAGGGGGCTTCAAGGTAAATGGTCTCTATTCGTTCTTCGTTAACGAGAAGTCATCAAAGTAGCTGGTCTCCGTTCCCGTCCCCGTGACAGCTACAACAACAGAGGTTAAACTGCCGCTGTTGAAGGTGAGGCTGTAGGTCGTCCAGGTCTGGTTCCCTGTCGTGTTCCCTAGAGCAATCGCACTCCATGCTGTATTCATGACCTTGAACGTATTCGCTCTGCCCGAATTGGACCGCAGGGTGAGGGTATAGCTCGTATTGGGCTCTACCGTTACGGTCTGATACAGATTGCGGTATACCCCTCCAGCTACCAGCTTGGCAGCCTGGCTTCCGGCACTTACACTATCCCCTGAGATCGTGAAGCCCGTCTGCAGCGTCCACCCTGTCGCCCCTGATTCGAAGCCGGGGTTCTGAATCAAGTTAACCAGCTCGTAGGCCTTAATATCATCGAAGTACAGCGTTCCTGCTGCAGGTGCGCCTGAGGTCTGTCCTACATAGAATGCGAAGCTTGTTATCGTGCTGAGATCGAGCACCGCGTTGCGGTCCGCTACCCAAGCGGCCAGCTGGAACTGATTGAATGGTATCGTTACCAGCTGCGGTGAGGTTCCGGTTAGCGTGATGTTTTTCTCCCAACCGTAGCCTGAAGCATCTGAGAATTGAACCGTCAACGTATTGCCGGAGTTGTCCGGCTTCATCCAGAAGCTGACGCCAGCGTATTCGTACCAGTTCTTCCCGAGACCAATCGCGGCCCCGGCATAAGTCTTCCCGGCGAAGTCATATTGGTACTTCATTCCGCTGGAGCCCTCGCTCTTATTCACGGTATCGAGAGTGGTCGTAATGGTTCCGCCTCCCCCATTACGTGCCCAAGCTGATGTGAGCGCCGCATTCGGATCAACACTTCCCCCATATACCTCGAAGTTGTCGACGAACCAGTTGTACACTCTAGGATCAATCGGAACCTTGAAGTCCAGCACGAAGTCATCCACGTACAGGCTACCCCCTGTATCCTCCAACACTACCTCAACCGAAGTATGAGTGCCGCTGTTGAAGTCGATCGTATTCCGCTGCCAGCCCGCTCCGCTCTTGCTCGTGCCGGAAGTCAGCGCTGCAGAGCCGCTCTGGATCTTATACCCCATAGTCCCGCTAACCGTCTTAGAGTAGAAGGTTAAGGTGTAGTCCTTGTTCGGAACCACCGTTACCGTCTGAGCCGCTGTGCCACCCCCGCCCGTTCCTGTCAGCTTAAGCGAGCCCAGTCCGAGCCTCTTGTCTGCGCTTGATAGAGCGAAGGATGGCGAGAGTGTCCATGGAAAAGCTATGCCCGTCTCCAAGCTGCCATTCTTCACCTGATTGGTATCCACGGCAATCTCCGGCTTCTCTCTCACTTCCACCTCATCGAAGTAAGTGGTTGCCGCAGATCCTGGCTCCGTCAACAATACCTTCAGCGACGTATAGCTTCCGCTGCTGAACTCCTTCGTATGAAGCGTCCAGTCTGGGCTGGCCGGTATCGCAATATCCAATAGAGTCTTGCTAAGATCACTGCTCGTTACCTTGTAGCGACCGCCCTGTCCCTTGGCATACAGGGAGATGGTATACTGGCCGCCGGACTGAACCGTAATGTTCTGTGAGGAATAGACATAGTTACCTGCTCCGCCTGTCTTCAGAGAGCTCGTTCCCGCGTACTTCTCCGTCGTCACGACGGAAGCTCCGCCTCCAAGCGTCCATGCCAGGCTTCCAGACTCGAAGCCGCTGTTCGTGGTCAGAATCGGATTCTGAATAAGCTGAATATCATCGATATAGGTGACCGTCGGTGTGCTGCCTTCATAGAGAGTCAGGTACAGGGTGCTGAACGCCCCGGAATTGAATGGAATCGAGACGGGTGTCCAAGCCGTTGGAGACACCGTATACACCCCATTGGTCAGCGTGTTAGCAAGGCCTCCATCGCTGGTTACCTTCACCCTAGGATTCTGTCCCTTGGCATAGAAGCTTAGGACGTAGTTCGTATTGGGCAGTACAGTCAGCGTCTGGGTGACTCCCTTGTAGCTGCCTGCACCTGCTGTCTTCAGCGAGGAAGTTCCTGACTTTGCATCCGTTGTGACAACCGCTGCCCCGCTTGTGCCGAGATTCCATCCGCTGCTGCCATACTCGAAGCCGCCATTCATCGCATAGTTCGGCTGTTGGCGGAGCTCTACCTCATCGAAGAAGGTCGATGCGGCAGTAGAGTTGTCCATCAGCTGCACGATGACGCTGCTGTTCGACCCGCTGTTGAAGCGGACCGTGTATTCGGTCCACACTCCATTGGCTGTGGTTGCCTGCACATTCGATGCATCCGTTGTCCCTGCGATGCCGAGCGTATTCCCGCTTGCATCCGTTACCTTGATGGATGCTGCGCCGCCGGCAGCTGTCTTCGCGAAGACGGACAAGGCATAATTCGTCTTCTGCCTTACAGCTGCGGTATGCTTCGCACTCTTCCCTGCACCCAGATTAGCCGTCTTAAGCGAGTATTGCCCTGCTTGCTTGTCGGACGATGTCAATGTGAATGCTCCGGCATCCAGTGTCCAGCCATAGCTGCCAAGCTCGAATTCGCCATTGGCAGTCAAGTTCGCTGAGCTGCTGATTGGCGCTGACACAGGACCGACTACATTCGAGTAGGAGGAGCGTCCTGATACATTTTGGGCAACGACCCGGTAGTAATAGCTGGACCCGCCAATGGCAGAGCGGTCATTGAACGGCTCATAAGGATTATTCACATCCAGTACATCCACGGCCACCACTGACCATGGACCAGCTGTATCGGCAGCCCGTTCAATATCATAGCTCTCTGCACCCGTGCTTCCCTGCCAGCTGATCTTCTGCACAGAGCTGATAGGCAGCAAGGTTGGCGCATCCGGAATCGGCGGGGCAGGTACGGCCATTCCGCGAATCGCGTAAGCCTTGTTAATCATCATCTCGACAACCTTGGCTTGGTCATTCGTAATCGGGTAGCCGGTCGCTTCAGAGGAGATAGGATAATGATAAGCATAATAGCTCGAGTTCTCCCGATGCTGGTAGTAGCCCCCGTCCTTGTTGTGGAATCGCAGACTCCAGATCATCGCTCCGGAAGTACCATTCTGAATGACACGATCGAACATCTTGCTCATATTGAGTGTAGCGGTCAGCCCAATCTCACCAACGATGAGCGGCTTCTTGCCAATCGTCAGCGCTCGCTCTGCATCCACTGTCCCTGCCAGATTCGTATTGGAGTAATAGTGGTTCGACATAATGTCTACATCCGGATTATTAATGGACGCTTGGCTGAGCGTGCCCCAGTTGCCGTCCATCAGCAGCTGATTCGTGTTCACAGACTGGAAGTAGGCCGCAATATCGCTGATCCAAGCATCTGGAGCATGCAGCTCATTGCCAGTCTCCCAAGCAAGGATCGCCTTATCGTCCTTGTACTTCACGCTCGTATAGGTGTTCGTGCGGTTCATAATCGTGTTCATGACTTCCTTGAAGTCGCTAATAACTGTCGTGTCCGTGTAGAATTCATCCGCTGTCTTCCCCCGGAGATTCGCGAAGGCCGCCCGGCCCCCGAAGCCTTCAACATCATTCGTGAACGGAATAATGAGCCGGATCCCATATTGGTTGCACAGCTGCAGCGCCTTGTCGAGCGTCTGGAACAGCTCCTCGTCATACTGCATGTTGCCGCTGCCGTCCCTGCCATAGATGAACCGCTTCGCGGTATCCGTTGGCGACTTCTTAACCGTGAAGTGCATAATCCGAATGACCTGTCCGCCCATCTGAGCCACAGATCGAATTGCATCCTCCATCTCCCATGCCGTTGTTACATGGAGCGTCGGATCTTCATTAATAATAAGGCTTGGCACGTTCCATGAGATGAAGCGGAATTCGCTCCCGCCATCCATCAGCTTGTCTCCGGTACGGGTAATGTAATTCGTGAATCCGCTTCCATTTGCCTGTACACGAGCAGGAGTTAAGCCTTGTGTAATCAGGGTGAGAAGCATGGCTGCCAGTAGGATTGCTGCGGTCATGCGTTTGATCATTATTTCATCTCCCTTGTGAATGGTTGTGCTGCTCCTCTATTCTCATAGAATGATCGTGCTGGAATCTACCTGTATAATCACTGCTCTATCATTATTGTGACTCTTGTCCCCTCTCGGGCTATCCCTTAAGGCACCTATCTAACAGAATGATGACCATCCCGATATTCGGGCATGACGATACTGCCTGGCAGCCTATATAATTAAGAGATAACAGCGATGACAGCACGAAGCCAGCCCATGTTAGCAAAAATAAGGAGAATACCAAGATGCAGACAAAAGGATCGCTGCGCCGCAGCTTGATCAGTCGGGTGGCTATTTTAATAATAGCGCTTACATTACTACTTATCTATATCTTGTATGACGGAATTGGAATTATTCGATCGCAGGCCATCGATTCCCATCGGCAGCTCACGGCTACTTATATGGAGAGAATCGACAACGCCCTCTCGAAGACAAATGCTTATCTGTCCCATCTAGCTGCATACAACGATGACCTCTCCACCTTGACGGCCTATTCCTACGGCTCCTCCTCCTATATTATTAGCAAGATTAATATACAGAAGGAATTGACCGCGAATACCGGCCTGTATGACGGGGTGGCAGCCTTCTTCGTCTATATCGCGAGCAACAAGGATCTGCTGACGAGCAGCGGAGGTCAAGCTCTTATTCATCAGGCTCCTCTGCAGGAAGCGATTCAAGCAACCTCTCCGACGGAATGGACGATTCACATTGATGACCAGTCCCAGTCCATCATTCAAGTAACCTCCTTGTCTAATGGAGTGTACCTTGGTGCCTATATCGATTCGGATGATTGGAATATGACATATGACGGGTTGATCTTCCTATACGGATCCTCGGGCCATAGTCTGCTTCACAAGGATTATAACAGCGATTATCACAGCCTGTCTGCGCAGATGAGAGCTCCCTACAAGGATGGCGGCGCTGCAGAGCTGCATCAGTCGGGCACCGCTTATCTGATGGTCAAGTCTGTGTCCAAGCTCTCCAAGCTGCAGCTGGCTATCCTTATTCCAGAGTCCGAGCTGCTGCAATCCCTTAAGGTATATCGGCAATGGGTATGGCTGCTTCCGCTGCTGGTGGCTGGCATCATACTCACCTTCTACTATTTCCTGCAGAATAGTCTGCTGAAGCCGGTGCTTACGCTGCATCGCTCCTTCAAGAATGTCTCCACGGGCAGCTGGGACCTAAGCGCCAGCGCGAACGGCTCTCGGCCCAATGGGAACAAGCAGTATGAGGAGTTCGCCCTCCTGTTCCAATCGTTCCATTCGATGGTAGGGCAGATTAATGAGCTGAAGATTGATGTGTATGAAGAGCAGCTTCGCTCCCAGCAGGCGGAGTATAAGCATCTCCAGCTTCAGATTCATCCGCACTTCTATATGAACACGCTCAACATCATCTATAATATGGCAGCCCTCGGGGAGACGAAGGCGGTGCAGAAGCTGACGCTTCACCTCGCGCAGTACTTCCGGTTCATTACGAAGACGAATCAAGAGCTCATTACGGTGGCCGAGGAGATGGAGCAGGTTCACAATTATCTGGAGATCCAGAGCATGCGGTTCCCTGACCGATTCCGCTATGAGCTGCAGCTGCCGGATGGGTGCAAGGGAGCCAGCCTCCCCCCGCTCTCCATCCTTACCTTCGTAGAGAATACGATGATTCATGGCTTCCAGGACAAGAGTAACGATCTGTTCGTACAAGTAAGCATTGAGGAAGGTGAACACGGTCAGATGAATATTATGATTCGGGATAACGGCTGCGGCTTCCCGCAGGACATGCTGGAACAGAGGGAAGGTGGCAGCTCCGTTAAGGGCAATGGAATCGGCATCTATAATGTGGCCACAAGGCTTAAGATGATGGCTGGGGATCAGCCATCCGAGATTAAGCTAAGCAACGACGGAGGCGCTGTCGTTCAAATGGTGGTTCCCATACAGCAGGATAACGACAAGAGGAGGACATCCCATGTATAGAATGCTCGTAGTCGACGACGAGGTCTACGCCGTGCGAGGAGTTACCCAGAGTATTGATTGGCAAGAGCTGTCCATTACGGATATCCACGAAGCCTATGGTGCCGAACAGGCGAAGCAGCTGCTGCTGGCCCAGCCGATTGATATTGTCATAGCGGATATTGAGATGCCTCGTATGAACGGCCTGCAGCTCCTGGAATGGATCAATGAGCATTCTCCATCCACTGTCACCTTGTTCTTGACCGGCCATGCTTCCTTCAGCTATGCGAAGGAAGCTATACGGCTCGGCGGCTTCGATTACCTGCTGAAGCCGATCGATCACGACAAGCTGAAGGAGATTGTATCCCGTGCATTGAGCGAGATTGTGGAGACGCGGAAGAATGGGGAGATTCGGGACCTGTATCACCAGTATCTGGGTATGTGGGAGAAGCGCCTCCCCAGCCTGAACGACCACTTCTGGCAGGATGTGCTCGAGCGGAAGAAGCAGTTCAAGCAGGAGCAGTGGGAGCAGGCTTTCCAGGAGCTGCGCATTCCCTTCCTCCCCAGCGATCGTATTGTCGCTGTCCTGGTAAGTGTCGAAGAATGGACGCGGGAGTTCTCCGGCCGTGATGAGGAGATTATGATGTATGCGGTGCGCTGTGCGGCCCAGGACTTGTTCCTGGAGCAGGCGCAGGGATTAATCTGGCAAGATTCCAATGACAGCATATGGGTGCTGCTCGTTCATGAGGAAGGCCGTGCAGCGGCTATTCAGTCACGGGCGGAGCAGCTTATAGCTGCCTGTCGGCAATACTTCTACTGCTCAGCCTCCTGCTATATTGGGCACTCCAAGCCTGCGTCACAGCTCTCCGACGCGTATGATCAGCTGCTGCAGCTTGAGCGCAGCAATATTCATTCGCCCGAATCCGTTCAGCTGCTGGGTGAGCCGCGCTCGGATCTAAGTGTGACGGCGCTGCCTTGGATACCCAATTGGCTCACTCTGCTGGAGATGGCGAAGAAGGAGGAGCTGCTGCAGAAGGTAGACGAGACCATCAGGGAGCTGCAATCCACCAACCGCACAAGCTATGAGACCGTGTATGCCCTCTATCATGGCATCTCCTACTTGCTCTATTACGGCGCCCATAAGCAGGGCCTTATGTTCGAGAGGCTCAGCAGCTCGGCAGAGCTGCAGCAGAGCATCCCTCGCAGCTTCGCAGAGCTTAAGGAATGGACGAAGCGCGTCTTCGAAGCTTACTTCACGATGATGGGCGATCAGGAGAATGACTCCTCTGCGATGATTAAGAAGATTAAGCAGTACATCGCCGATCATCTGCATGAAGAGCTTACGCGGGAGGCGATTGCTTCTCACGTCTATCTGAATACCGCTTACCTCTCCCGTCTATTCAAGCTGGAGACCGGCGGCGTCCTCTTCGACTACATTACACAGACACGCATGGAACGAGCACAGGAGCTGCTTCGAAGCTCTCCGATGAGTGTCAGCTCCATTGCTGAATCGGTCGGCTACTCCCACTTCTCTCACTTCGCCGGCATGTTTAAGAAGATGTACGGCGTCACGCCGAAGGATTACCGCAAGCGATACCAGGAATAACAAGAAGGCTGAACCCTTGTCATCGTTGGATGACTTCAGGTTCAGCCCTTTTCCTGCTTTACTTTGCACTTTTCGTTAATTGCTGTGCAGCCTTTATTTCTGTGCAGCCTTCGCTTCCTTGAATTCCTTCTGAATCTGCTTGTAGATCGGATCATTCACGAGCGTGCTCACATACTTATCCCAATCCTCGAAGCTCATAGCGCTCATAGCCACCTTGATCGCGTTCGCATCAAGATCCTTCGTTAACGCCTTCCACTTCTCGTCATAGGTTGGTGCAGACAGCCCCACTGTGGTGTACTCTACCTTCTCAGCCTCGGCAATCTTCTTCACCGCTGCTTCAATCTCTTGTACACGAGCGGTGTAGCTTGCATCTCCGAAGTTCTTATCGGCATCGAACTGCCAAGGTGTAGCCGCATACGCCCCCATCAAGTTCTGATAGATCCATACTCCTTCATCCTTATACTTCTGAGTCTCTACCTTCTTGCCGTCAACAACCGTGTAGTAGACACCTTCAATCGGGTTCTTGGCAAAAGCAGCATACTCCGCGGTAGCCGTGTAGTTAGCAATCTCGAGTATACGCTCCGCGCCTTCTTGACCAGCCTTAGCATTAATAATCCAAGCTGCATCGAATGGCTTGGAAGCCATGATCGCGTAGCCCTTCGGTCCCTTGACCGGTTCATATACATTCAGCTTCGCATCCTTCACGCCATCCTCGAAGAACTTGATGCCCACATCCGGCAGATGAATCCAATCATACATATCGCCTAGAATAACACCTGACTTGCCCTTCTTAATGAACGAAGTAGGCTGCGCCAGTGCGAATTCAGGGTTAATCGCCTTCTGCTTCACCAGATTCTGAATCCAGCCCAGGAAGTCCTTGTACTCTGGCATGAAGTCACGGTAGATGAAGTCGCCCTTATCATCAATCTTCCAGGGGGAATAAGCGCCAGTGAACGCTGCAATCATCGGTGCGGTGTTCGTCGTGTTGAAGTTGTTCTGATCGAAGTTGAGGCCGTAGCGCTCTGGCGGATTCGTCATCTTGACCAGCAGGCTCGACAGCTCCTCAGCTGTTGTAGGCGCTTGCAAGTTCAGGCTCTTAAGCAAGTCCTCACGAATACGCATAGAGCCTCTGAAGTAAGGGTTATAGACCAGGCCCTTAGGAACGCCATAGATCTTACCGTTCACCTTCATATAATTCCAATATTCCTTCGGAATCTTAGCCAGCTCTGGATACTTCGTAGCGAAGTCAGCGCTCTCGATAATCGGAGTGAGGTCATAGAACGCCCCGCCCTTGATGGCGTTGTAGGTCTGGATCGGGAAGTTGACGTTGTCGCCTAGAATAACTTCCATGGCATCCGGGAGATTTTTGGAAGCGAGCTGCACGTTCACTCGGTCCACATACTGATCGAACGGAACGAACTGCATGGTCAGATCCGTGTTAATCTTCTTCTCCAGCTCAACTTCCAGCTCGTTGTTCTCTGGTGCTACGGTGCCCCATGTGCGCATCTGGATCGTCGCTTTTACCGGTTTGGCGAATGGTTTATAAGCTTCTGCCGTTGCCGTTGCTGTAGCTGTCGCTGTCGGCTCTGGCGTAGCAGACGCGTTGTTTCCTTTTTCTTCATTGTTTGTACCCGTATTGCCGCTGCAGCCCGCCAAGAGTGATGCGAAGACAACTGTTGCTGCTGTGATGCTGCCCCATTTTCTAACGGTCATCATGATTGAGTGCCCTCCCTGAATATCATTATATACCTTACTCATCTATGTGGTAAGAGAGCCGCCTCCGGCCGGAAGGCTGCATCCCGCGTACCCTATCGTCACTTGCTTGCATGAATGAATTGGCGCTAGCCCTTCACGGACCCAACCATGACACCCTTGGCAAAATACTTCTGAAGAAACGGGTACACGAGCAGAATAGGACCCGTTACCACCATGACTGTCGCCATCTTCACAATCTCCGGATTAATCTGCTGATTACGAATCATATCCGAGCCGGATTCTGTGAACTCCGTCATATTGGCCTGCATGACAATCTGCTGAAGCAGCACCTGCAGCGGCCACTTGTCCGGAGAAGTAATGTACAGGATAGCGTAGAAGAATGTGTTCCAATAAGCGACAGCTGCGAATAAGGTGAAGGCCGCCAGCATCGCCATCGATAACGGCAGAATAATTCGGAAGAATGTTGTGATATCATTGCAGCCATCCATCTTCGCAGACTCTTCAATCTCGGGCGGAATGCCTTGGAAGAAGCTCTTCATCACAAGCAGTGTCCATGCCCCTGCGATACCTGGAAGGATCAGTGACCACCATGAATTAATCAGATGCAGCTTATCCATGAGCAGATAGTTCGGAATGATGCCCGGTGAGAACAGCATCGTGAAGATAATTAAGTTGAGTATCCAGCCTCTTCCGGGAAGGGTCTTCCTGGCTAGCATGTAGGCCAGCATGGAGCTGATTGCAATCGATAGCGGAACCCCAATTCCTGTAATGAACATGGAAGCGGTGAAGGCATTGCTGAAGCCTTGACCAGAGAGCACGAAGTCATAGGCATCCCACGAGATGCTTCGCGGGAAGAGGATGAATTCACCGCTTATATAATTGCTGGAGTCACTGAAGGAGATAGCGAGAATATAGACGAACGGCAGAATCATAGACAATGATATAGCTAGGAGGACTAGGGTTAAGACGGCTTGATAGATGGTTTCTTTGCGTTGCATAGGGTAATGATGCCCTCCTCTCTTAATAGAGTCCTTCATAGCCGCGCTTGCGGACGAGATAATTGCTTCCTAGAACAAGGATTAGACCGATAACAGACTTGAATATCCCAACCGCAGCCGTATAGCTGAACTGACCTTCCTTAATCCCTTGCTTATAGACATAGGTCTCGAACACTTCGGAGAATTCCGTGTTGATGGGATTCTGCATGAGATAGACCTGCTCGAAGTTGTTGTCCAGCGTGTTGCCCAGTGCCAGAATGAACATGATGATGACCGTAGGCATGATGGATGGAAGCGTGACGGACCACATCTGCCGAAGCTTGCCTGCGCCGTCCATTCTTGCCGATTCATAGAGTGAAGGATCGACGCCAGAGATGGCAGCCAGGAATATAATCGAGCCCCACCCGACATTCTTCCATTGCTCTTGTCCGATGAGCAGCGGGTAGAAGGCATCATTGTTGAAAAGCAGCTCCTTGCGATCCCAGCCCCAAGAGGCGATTAGATTGTTAAGCAGCCCGACCTCCTTGGAGAAGAAAATGTACGTAAGCGAGATGACGATAACCCAGGAGATGAAGTGCGGCAGATAGACGAACGTCTGAATCCAGCGCTTCACGATCTCATTCCTTAGCTCATTGAGCAGCAGAGCAAGCACAATCGGCAGCGGGAACATACAGAGGCTCAGCAGGGATAGCGTTATGCTGTTGCGGAACAGTCTCACGAAGTCCGGATCCTTGAACAGCTGTATGAAGTGGTCGAAGCCGACCCACTCACTTCCCGTAATGCCCCTGTAGACCGAATAGTCTTGAAATGCAATCACAATGCCCGGCATCGGCAAATACTTGAAAACGAGAAAAAACAGCATGCCCGGCAGGCCCATTAGATATAAATAGCGGTGTTGAAAGATTGCTCGCAGCAGACTGTCCTGCTTACGGGCTAGTAATGGAGACGCAGGCAGCGCCTCTGTATTGGACTTGATCATATGCGTGTCTCCCTCTTACTCCTTGATTGTACTTACATTATATCGCTCAGCTTGCTTATGCTTCTAACCACAGAGCGTACTAGAATAGCAGAATAGTGACCATGTCTACCAGTCTGTTTTCTAGAGCCCCTTCCTTTTCCGGTTACTTTCCACGAGGTGTGTGGGTTTCTGCTCCTTTGCTCCACTATCCCCTTCGCTCAGACGGTGGCGCCTCTCGCCTCCTTTGCTCCACTATCCCCTTCGCTCAGACGGTGGCGCCTCTCGCCTCCTTTGCTCCACTATCCCCTTCGCTCAGACGGTGTTGCCTCTCGCCTCCTTGCTCCACTATCCCCTTCGATCAGCCACTCTTCCGACCATACTCCCACCTCATGCGCTACTATCCCCTTCGTGCTCAAGATTTTAAATTTATTTATAATCCCCTCTTGAAATAAGAACACATGTTTGCTAAGATTAATATAAGAACAAATGTTCTTAGGCGAAGGAGATGACCGGCTTTGGACATCCATTTTGAACAGATGAGCTTGGAGGCATTCCGGCAGTTTTTTCATAATGAAGAGGTGTGCTGCAATTGGTTATTCGGGCAGAAGTGGCCAAATGGCTTCAGTTGCACGAAGTGCGGCCACTCCCATGCCTACACGATCTCAACTCGCCGACTTCCCTTATACGAATGCGCCTCCTGCGGCTATCAGAATTCACTGACCGCTGGGACCGTCATGCACAATACACGCACCTCACTGTTTCAGTGGATTCACACGATGTATCTGGTCTCCCAGCAGGAGAGCATTAATGCAGAACGCCTCGCAGAGGTTATTGGAGTTACCTACAAGACCGCATGGCTCATAATGCACAAGCTTCGGGATGCTATGTCTCAGGTGGAGGAGGCGCAGCCTCTCACCGATCAGGTGAGAATCGACTCTGACGTGTATGGCTATCAGATGTTCAAGCCCACCCTTGACCGCGTCCCTCATGAGCATCCTATACTGATTGGTTCCAGCCATATTGAGGAGGACGAGGACCGTATCACGCAACTTAAGCTTCTTCAGTTGACTGCCCCCGATGTAGTTGGAAATCGCCCGACGAGATTCGGCATAGCTGATTATCAAGAACGATACGTAGAGCATTCTGCAACAATGGTTACTATTGTACCGAGGTACGGCAGGCTTAGAAGAGTACCTATTCTACGTCACTATGCAGAGGACTCCTTCCGATGGATGAACAGGAGATTCCATGGAATCGGCGGCAAGCATCTTCAAGCCTATCTCCATGAATATTGTTTCCGATTCAACACATTCGCTCACCATGCATCCTCATTCAATGCCTTGGTTCAGGCTTGTATAATCCATAGATGCCCTACTTACAAGGATTTTGTTGCTAGAGATTATAGGAGACGGTATTCCAATGTTACAGGGCTTACGGCAGCCTGATTCTATATGTGCCTGGCTTTTTATTGTGAAAGATTTTACTTAAGACTACATTACTGATTGCTTACGCGGCGAAAAAACTAGAGGAGCTAGGGTGTTCTGGAGATTTTGTTCCTGAGCGAAGGGGATAGTGAGCAAAAGGAAAAAAAAAGAGAGGTCAACCGCACCAAGAGTCAATACAAGAATGATGTATATCCATTAACAGCAGAAAACTCCAGGATTCCCCAAACAACAAAAAGCGCAGTGCAACGAGTTCCACAAACCTTGTCACACTGCCCAAAATTAAGTTATTCAAATACGTAAAGACGAACACTCTGTGCTGGTATCGGACTCGAGCCGTCTACTCGACCCAGCTCTGGTTCCGTACAGGACACCAGCCTGCGCTCTCCAGCGAGAAGGCTGCACTGCTGCGAGACAGCGCTCCTGTTCCACACGCATACAGCAAGCCTCTCTCCATCAGCAGAAGCATATGCCTTTGCAACGATCCCTTCGCTGCTATAGCGACCATCGCTGCGTTCGCCGCCTGCACCGCCCTTGTCTGCCTCGTTATAAATCAGCTCAAACCCTCTCGTGTCTACAAACGTCCCTTCCCAGAAGAATTCCGAGTGCTGCCGACAGAAGGTTATTACCTCTCTTAAATATTGCTTCGCAGCCTCAGGTGACATACTCCGCATGAGCTTATGGTCAGGCGGGTAGTACGCCACATCCGCATAATCATCCGGCACCGGCACACGTTCCTCCAGCAAATACCGGACATCTGCCCGGTAACGTGTCTCCAGTTCGAACCGCAGTCCATACAGACAGGCATAGTTGGCATGATACCTATCCATCATCGCCGTGGGATGACGCTGTGTCATCGGCAGCTCGGGGAATGTATAACGGAACAGCTCTGGGAAGCCCTCTTCTCCTCCGGACCATTTGGCAGCCGAGTCCGGCCTGAAGCCGCAGCCCCAGCCATGAACGTAGGAGATGCCCGAGAGCACAGAATCATGAATGCCTTCCGTCATAATTGCGAAGTCTGGGTTCAACCCCCTCATATGCT
This sequence comes from Paenibacillus sp. GCM10023252, assembly GCF_042653305.1. NCBI lineage: Bacteria > Bacillati > Bacillota > Bacilli > Caryophanales > Paenibacillaceae > Paenibacillus > Paenibacillus sp. GCM10023252. Next base: position 79,967 of record NZ_JBHSHW010000037.1, on the reverse strand, counting down.
TAGCAATCGACTCAATGACTGCACGCCGCTCGGTCGTGTAAGCCGTAGCAGGGTTCTTATGCTTATGATTCGGGTTATGACATTCGTCAGGACCGTACACCCCAATCTGGTCGAAAAGAATACCGTCAGCGCCCAGCTCATTCGCCTGAATCGCCAGCTCCAGCATGCGGTTCTGCCATACTTCAGAGCCTGTGCAGCCCATGGCGAACGGCACAGGAGTCGCGCTGTGGAACTTGCGAACCGTTGATACCTGCAGCTCACGGTTCTCCAATAGCAGCGCTGCATCATTGCCATGATAACGATAGAACTCCGTCATTAAGTCCATGATTACCCCGTTGGCATACAGAATTGTTCGAATGCCTCGCTCTCTGGCACGCTTCAGCGCTTCACGAAGCTCTGGCCGGCCCCCCATGAGCTGGTCCGGGACGAAGTCAGGGAAGCAGCGGTCATGCCCGCCATGCGCCCAGCCGAACAATCCAAGGGTGTCCAGTCCGCGCTCCTCTGCCACCGTGCAGAGCTGATCAATGCCGCTGCGATAATCCCACATGACATCCCCATTCTGCTGCTTCAGCACGCTGAGCAGCCAACCGGATGTCTGACGGACCCAAGCTGGAGGCTCAATGATAGAGGCGCTACTGTCATACCAGCTGCGGTACTTGTCAGCCGCTTCATGCCAATGGCCGCTGAAGGTATACAGCACGAACGGAGGGGAGTTCCAGCTCTGTCCTGGCCCAAGATAAGGATGATGCTTCACGCTCACCTGTATGGACTCGTCCGATTCCACATATTGAGCCTCCAGATCGAGCTTGCCCATGTCTGCATCATGCGTGCCCATATAGAGCCCTCCGCGGACATCCGAGCTTCCGTCGTCCTTGCGACTGGCAGCTCCGCTGTCCCTAGCGATTGCGAACCAAGGCATCGTCCCAGTTCCGCTCGGATAGGATAATTTTCTCAGTCCAAGGCCCTTAACACCTTGAATCCTCTGACCCAGTCCATTCGGCCAATAGACGGAAGCATCTGCCACAGCCTCAATGCCTGATAGCCTGACCCCTTCGACTACCCGTATAGACCAAGGCTCCTTATTCTCATTGCGAATAGCAAGAGAGAGGCTCCAGCTCTGGCGATCTATCTCCACAATTCTTAATTCCACCTCGACTTGAGAGAAGGGCTCCGACTCGCTAAGCTGGCTGTACCTGATGTGATAGCCATCCGTAACGGCTTCTGCCTCTCCCGAGCAGTCGAGACTCGATATCGTCTTGCTTGCTCCGGGCATCCAAGGCTGTGAAGGCAGCTGCGCGGTCAGCTGCCAAGACAGACGCCCCTCTTGATGTGCGCTAAGAATAGTATCCAATGTAATGGTTGATCCGCTTAATGTCACGGGCTGTTCCGTTGTCTGCAGCATATTACATGCTCCTCTCTACTGCTCTATGGGTTCATATTCTCTAACTGCCTCTAGGGAAGGCATAGGAAGACCTGGCCGCCTTCGCCTTCCGATATGTCGTAGCGATCAACCTTCACGTCATACGTACGGGTCTTCATTCGCGGGTCCACCACGACGCAGCCGGTCTTAATATCGAACTCCCACTGATGCCACGGACAGCGGACGATCTCTCCATGCCTCTCCAGCTCGAACTGCCCTGGTGCAGGTGAAGTTACTAGCGGTGTGACCAAGCCTCGGCAGAGGGGCGCACCCTGATGAGGGCAGAAGTTGCGAAGCGCATACAGCTCTCCACCCAGGTTATAGACGCCAATACTCCGTCCATCTACCTCCACGACTTGATGGGAGCCCGGCGGGAACTGTTCCGTCGTGCCAATCACATATTCCTTCATCTAGATCGCAGCCTCCCGTGCAGCAGGCTTCAGACCGTACAGCTTAGCTGCATTATTATAGTGAATATTGTTCATCGTCTCCTCATCCAGCTTCGGGAACGCCATCGCAGGGGAATCGAAGTCCCAGTGCGGATAGTCGCTGCAGAACAAGATCTTGTCCTTGCCGTTCATCCACTCCAGCATCGACTTGAACGCTGCCGGACTTGGGCCCGTCTCAATCGGCTGCGAGCCGATGAACACATGCTCCATGAAGTATTCGCTTGGCTTCTTGGTCACCCAAGGTGTCTGATATCTCAGCGCCTTCCAGTCTTGATCCAGTCTCCATAGATAAGGGACGACCCAGAATACGCCGGCTTCCAGCATGACGACCTTCAGGCTCGGGAATCGTTCGAACACCCCTTCGAAGATGAAGCTCGCCAGATGAGCCATGAGCAGCTGCGGCCGGACTGATCGGTACTCAATATAGTAGGAGGGATGTCCCGCTCCCGTCGGCGAAGGATTAATGCCGAAGCCTTCCATGCCAATGTGTATGGTAAAAGGCAGCCCATACCGCTCGCACGCCTCATAAATCGGATCATACACCCGCTGGCCGTACAGCGCCCTAGCTCCGCTAGGCGCAATGGCTTGAACCATATCCTTATGGCTGCCTACCCGTTCAATCTCCTTGGCTGCGAGCAGCGGATTCTGAATGGGCAGCATAATGGAGCCCTTCATCCGGCTGTCCTTCTCCAGCCAATGCTCAATCGTATAATCGTTATACGCTGCGCATAACGCGGCTGCATAGTTCGCATCTGGAGTTGTCGTCACGGGCTGGAACTCTCCGGTCAGGATGCCGTACTCCACGTTGAACGGCTCGAACAGCTGCTCTACCGTGAAGGGCACCTCGGATGCCGGCGGATTGCCGCTTGGCGGGAAGGAATCGACTCGGCGACCCCCGACTCCGCCGTTAAGAGTTGGCAGCGCGGGCAGCTGCAGACCCCAAGTCTCTACCTGAGATCGGTAATGGCTGCTTAAGTAAGGCAGCAGATCATCCGTGCTCCGAATCTGGTGATGAATATCACAATCAATGATACGTCTCGATTTGTTAGACTTGCTGTCCATGGCGCGGCCTCCTCAAGGTCATTACTAATGATGCTCTAGCTTCAATGTAGCTCGATTGCCATGTCACTAACAGGGAATATACGATTCGTTTTTGAACGATGAATATAACCTTGACAAATCTCTGGAACTAGGAGTCAGTCTCGAATTGGCCTCAGCATGGCAGCGAATCCCCCCGAAGGAGCCATACACGCTTGAATGCCCTTGCCTTGCTCAATGACCGTACGGGACACCTCAATCGTATGTAAGGATTCCTTCCCATCGTCGGAGAACATAATCAGCTCGTAACGCTTGTCTGGATCCAGGAAGTACGTAGGAATGACGGTCAATCTAGCATTCTCATTCGTAATTGCACCGACGAACCACTCGTCCCCCTTGCGTCTAGCCAGTACGGCGAACTCGCCGATCAGACCGTCAATCACCTTCGTATCATCCCATACGGTTGACAGTCTCTCGAATAGCTCCATATCTGGCCCGTCCTGAACGAGCTCTGGGCGGTCGTACCAGAACAGCAGCTGCAGCGGGCTGTAAGCAATAATTGACATAGCCATCTGATGCGCACGCGATGTATGTACTCTCGAATCATAGCAGCAGATGGTATAGTCGCCCGCTCCAGCCGGGTATCTAGTGAAGGGAAGCATCGTATTATGTCTTGCCGTTGGAAAATACTCATTCCCCCTAATTCCCTCCTGCGTGAGCAGGTTCGGATACGTTCGGCTATAACCGGTTGGCCGGTAATAGTCATGAATATCGACCATCAGCTTATGCTTCGCACACTTGCGCACCGCCTCCAGCAGCCAGACTGTCCATTCCTGAGGACCCTCGTTGACGAAGCCGAACTTGATCCCGCTAACCCCCCACGCTTCGTAGAGTGGAAGAATCTCATCCAGCTGCCGCTCCAGCGCTCTCCGGTTCACATAGAGGAACACGCCGATTCCCCTCTCCTTGCCATACGCGATGACCTCATGGAGGTCTAACCCGTCATAGTCCAGCAAGTCCTTGATTCGATCCCAATCAGGCGAGACGAAGGAAGCATCCGCTTCCTCGTCGTATTCATGCCCGTACCAGCCCGCATCGTAGAGAATGTACTGAAGATTGTGCTTCGCAGCGAAGTCGATACACCTCTTGCCGCCCGCGGTAGAGAGCGTAATCTCGCGTATGGCCTTGCCCGGCTTAATCCATGAGGTGTCGGACAGCGCGCATTCCTCGTTCAGATTAAGCATGATATCGTTATTCTCAAGCAAGTCTCCAGGCCGCTCACCAAGGATGATGACTCGCCAAGGGGAATAGAATGGCGTCTTGCCTTGAACGGGAGAACTGAGCAGGCTTCGTAGAATGCTTGAGCCTTCGGCTGCACGAACAAGCTTCATCTTGGCATAATGATTCATTCCTGCCTCTAGGAGAGATGCATAGATGGGACCGCTCATCTGCAGAGCAAGCGGACGCTCGCTAGGCTCTGTCATCTGGCTGATTCGCATCGGATGGTAGTCATCCTCCGGCCATCCATGGTGATAAGCAATGGTGTGAATGGGACAATTGAATTCCGTCCCCTCCGACACTACGGTCACTTGCTCGAGCTCAGGCTGCTCGGGGATGATATAACGGAAGGCAACCCCCTCGTTATAAGCACGGAATTCCAGCTTGACACGCTTCCTGCCTGATCCAACATACTCCAAGATCATAGCTTGGTAGTGGTCTCTAACGACACTTCGTTCGCCGTACAGCGGCTCCCATGCCCGTTCCTGAGCGCTTCTGTCTACATGGGTGAGCTGAAGGTTAGACAGCATCTCTCCGTGTCCTGCCAGCTCCAGACTGAGTCTTGATTCCTGAATGACCATCTGAGACCCGAACTGTATCGTGTAGTACAACGTCCCATCCTTCGTGTAGCAAGCTGCCTGACATAATCCGTTCGGCGAGGCTGCTGTATGGCTATTCATAGGCTTCATTCATCTCCAGTATGCTTAGGTTCACATTCACCCTCACATTATGAAGGAGCAACCTGCTCCTATTCTCACAGTACAGATACTTAACTAACATTATTGATACCTCATTCAGCATAAGGCTCCTTCCCGTTAAGCTATGAGGTATAATGTAAGCAACTAATCTCAGCGCAGAGAGGACTATTGTTACATGGTGAAGCCAACCCTACCCATTCTCGCAGAGCCTGCATTCAGCCAGACGCATTGGTATAGAAGCTTGCTTCAGGGCATTGTTCACGAAGCTGGGCGCAAGGGGCTGAAGCCGCATATCTATCTATATGAGAAGGAAGAGCACAGGTCGATTATGGAGTCTGTTCACCATTCAGGAAGAGCTGTGCTCATCCTTGGCTCATCAGAGATGTGGGAAGAGTCCATGGTAGAGGAACTCCATGAAGCGGCCATCCATCCGATTCTAGTCGCTGCTGAACTGACGAATACCCCCTTCCCCTTCAGCTATGTTGGTCTTAACCATACGCAGGCTGCGGCTGAGGTGACTGTCTATCTGCGCAAGGCCGGATGCACACGAATTGCCTATGCTGGTCACACAGACTCAGTCACGGACGTGCTCAAGCACAAGGGCATCACCCGCGCGCTGCTCGCCGTAGGTGATGCCCTTCAAATGGAGGATATCTATTGGAATCAAGGGACAACCAGCTATATCGATCAGCTGGTCGAGCGAATAGATAACTATGATGCCATTATCTGTTCGAACGATATTGCGGCTATTCTGCTCATGCAGAAGCTGAGCGCATCAGATCTGGCCCGCTGTTATATTGTCGGGTTCGGAGATCATCTGGTTAGCCGTCTGCACTCCCCTTCCCTCACGACCGTCACCCTGGATTATGAAGGCGCCGGCAGGAAGGCTGTTGACCTCTACCTCTACTTAACGAAGCACGAGGAGGTTACCTCCTCATCCATTACAGTAGGTAGCCGAATACAAATACGAGAATCCACCTTCCTGCGAAGCTTCGAGGAACGTGAGCGATCGACCAGCCACCGTTCACTTCCTAGGCCGCAAGCACCCAGCCTTCATTCGGATAGCCGTATTCAACAGCTGTTCCGTCTGGAGCATGTGCTTCAGCAATGCGACGAACTCGATGCAGCCATTATTAGAGAGCTCTTCCACGGAATTACCTATGAGGCCATGGAAGAGTCTCTGAATCTGTCTGTCACAGCAATCAAGTACCGAATTAAGAAGCTTGTTGCAGAGCTGGGCGTACAGGATAAGACTCAGATGCTTGCTCTCATAACCCAATACTTAGGTCCGCGAGCAGCCGATAAGCTGTTAGACTTAACCCGTTAAGCCACCGGGTTGAACTGAATAATGATAGAGAGCGAAGGAGATCGGCTCGTTCAACTGGAAGGCTGCCCTTCCTCCATTCACAGCAACTGACTCCTTAGGAGCAGCATCGCCATCCGCCAGCAGCTGTCCTGACGGCCCCTCCTGCTTCAGCAAGCATTGGAGCTGGAGATGCGAGATGCCTTCCGGCATGTCCCACAGCTCCAGCTGTGCAGCAGCCTTATCCGTGCGCTCCCGGAAGAGGAGCAGATATCCCTCCTGGTCATTCCGCACAGACTGGAATCCTGTCCAGCCCGTTCCGCTTGGCTCTTCACCGATGGGTAGAATGGCTCCAGAGTGGATCGCCTCTTGATGCGGCCGATAAGCCCGTATCGCTAGAGCAAGCCGCTCTTGACTCTCGCTGCTGAGTCCTCTCAGCTCCATCCATGCCAGAGGATTCGCGAACATCGTCACCGCGAAGGAGTAGAGAATGCCGCAGCTTGCCGGGGCTAGCGGATCATCCCTGTACACTTCCTTATTACGGTCTACATTGAGGAACTCCATCTGCAGCAGCTGTGCGGGCACATACTTAGCCATTACCCACAAGTTGCGGAGGGTGAAGTGAGGATAATACACTCCCCAGTCCGTGTAACGATTCTCCAGGAATAGTCCTCCGTACTGCGTCTGACCGAAGTAGCCAAGTCTCACTTCGGCCGTCGTATCCTGGTTGAAGTATACCTCCCCGCTCGAAGCAGCCAGCACCGTCTGCATCATGCTCAGCAGATTCCTCTCGCCCGTCTTCGATCTCAGATGAATGCCATCCAGCTTGAAGTAACGAATACCGTAATTCCGGTAGAGTGTGATCAAGGTCTCGGCATCCTTGTGCCACAGGCGATAGTCATCCCCCGCATCCGGTGAGAACCATAGGCCCAGCTCTATTCCAAGCTCGCGAGCCCTGTCAACGACAGGATCAAGGCCGCGCGGAAACCGCTCCTTGTGCACCGACCAGAAGCCCTCCCCCTCCTCTGAATCGTAATAGCTTCCCCACCGTCCCCCTGGATTCACGGAATTCATCGTAGTTCCTTGCTGCCAGCCATCATCAATCTGCACATGCGTGATACCGAGCTTAGCTGCAATGTCCAGCTCCTGCAGGATGAACCGCTCGTTCACCGCGCTGTCTCTGCTTCGGTCTCCCCAGGTATTGCTCATAATGAAGCAGTCTCGGCCCGGAAGGAACCGTCGTCGGAGCAGGTGATAGTCACCAATCACCTGCAGCCCTCCGCGTTCGGAGCCGTCATAGACAGCTACGGCTGTTGAATAATAGGAGATATACTCCTCATCTACAGATGATCCCTCCATCCGCAGCATCGCATACTCCTCTTCACTAAGCCCTGATCCGGCCACGAACAGCCCTCTTCCTCGCCATTCGAAGTCCGCTTCCTGCCTGCCCAGCTGAGCTTCTACCGGTGGACTCTCCTTCACGACGAGCAGGCCAGAGCTCCTCAAGCTGCTCCGGAGATACAACAGATTGCCTCGCAGCTTGCGCCTATCGTTCGGATACAGAAGGCCTCGTTCCTCACTAACCAGATTATTATTGGTGTCTGTCCGGTCGGTCATCGCTATACAATGCCAAGCTGTATGAAGCTCCCTTACCGGAATATAGTCCACATAATGCGCAGGCATGGCATGGCTGTCCGTATTGTTCGCATCTAGCAGAGCGCGGGACTCGGAAGCATTCATATCAACGCCTACCTTCTCAGACTCCGTCCGACTACCGCCCTGCTGCCTGCGCACGCGCAGCTCTTGGCGAATAATCGGAGTGGAAGGCGCAATACGCACGAGCAGCTGCCAATGCTTCTCCCTGGTTGAGAAGGACACCGTAACCTTAAGCTGGCGTTCTCCTATGCCGAAGTCATCCCAAGCCTCGGCCTGCACTTGGACAGATCCTTCCATAGCATAGGCATCCGAGAAGCTTGCGGCCAGCAACGATTCATCCACCCATTCCGTCCCGTCCTTCTTATTGACGATGGACTCGGTATACCATTGCCCGCCCTCCAGCCGCCATATGCGTTCCACAAGTGAATTGCCTACGGTAAGCAAGCCGCCTTCCCATTCCCAGTAGCAGTCTTCCAGTCTCTTCATCGGACATCCTCTCCCATGCTATAATATTGTTGCTCTAGATCTAACGATAATGGCTCGTGAACCCATATACAATCTGATAATATCGCGATGAGGAGGTAAAATATTGTGCTGCAAATGAATGCCCATGAGCTGCTCTACCCTAAGCCTACTCCCGCTTATCTATGCCAGATTCGCAGTCTAGGCAGCCAGACCGTTGAAGAGGAAGGCTATCACTGGGATGGCCTGTCCCGTGAAGGGGGCGGGTTCATCTTCCAATACACACTAGCGGGGGAAGGGATGCTGACGCTGGACAATCAGACGCTCCCTGTTCGTCAGAACCAGGCCTTCCTCGTTCATGTGCCTGGCAATCATTCCTACAGCTACGATAAGCGAACGGGAGAGCCCTGGTCGTTCCTGTGGATTCGAATCGACTATGAGCAATCTCAGCCCTATTATGAGCATCTGCTTGGGTTGACTGGGCATGTGTTCCCGATTCATGCCGAGGCTGAGCCGATTCGCAAGCTGAAGCAGCTATGTCAGGAGATGAACAGGAAGAAGGACAAGTACGAGCTCGCTCTGCAAGCCTATGAATGGATGCTAAGCTTCACGCGCTGGGCTTCAGGGGACGAGCGTCCGTCACCCCAGTGGCCAGAGCCTTATGAACGGGTCGCTGCGCGAATTGAGCTGCACTACTATCAGCCTCTTAGCCTGGATGACCTAGCTGCTGAGGCTGGGTTGTCCAGGCATCACTTCTGCAAGGCTTTTCGCAAGCTGACTGGGCTGACTCCTATGCAATACCTGCGGAATAAGCGTATAGAGCAAGCAGCATACCTGCTCAGCAGCACAGACAAGTCAATCGCTGACATTGCTGTTCAGACGGGCTTCGATACTACCAGCTACTTCGGCAAGGTATTCCGCAGCGTTGTCGGACGCACGCCGACCGAATATCGCGAGGACCGAATGCAAGCTCTGTCCGGGCGGCTGCGGGTCTTGCCCTAACACCGCATGAACTGTCCCGCTCATAGGTTAGCTGATATACTGAGATAAGCCATTCCTTATCAAGGGAGCGATTGACATGATGGAACCATCCCATGAGCTGACATCCATGCGGCTCGCTGATTCGATCGACAAGCATCCCGATTATCATTTTCCACCCTATATCACATTAGCCCATATGTTCAATGCGCCTAAGGACTGGGCCATTCTGAATCGGGAGATGACGCAATTCTGCCTGCAATATGTGGTTGACGGGGTAGCCCACTATCCGGTTGGTGACCGACATTACGAGACCAGGCGCGGGGACCTGCTGTTCCACCGGCCTCACGAGCGCCACTCTATCATGACCGTTCCCGGCGAGCCATACGTATGCATCTCTATCGTATTCCACTTCGGAGATTCCATGTTCCCTTACGATGACTTGCTCCTGAATAAGCATCTGCTGGGCAACTTCATCGATCATCCGGTTGACTCTATGCTCTCCCAGCTGGTTCAGCATTACCGGCAGCCCGGTCTGCTGCATCAGATGCAATGTCAGATTCTGCTCCTTCAGATTCTCAGAGAGGCGGCCCAATGGGGAGAATCACATATGGCGGTCCATGCAGCTGACGACCATGCGATGCCTAAGTTAGTTGTAATTAAGAACTACCTTCACGAGCATTATGAACAGACCGTTCAGATTCGAGACCTCGAACAGGTGTCCGGTCTAAGCAAGAACTACATCCTGTCTCTATTCAGGAAGCATGTTGGGATGTCACCTATGCAATACCTGACTTGGATTCGCATTAATAAGGCGAGAGAGATGGCGATTCAGAGTAATCTCTCGATTAGTCAGATTGCCGAGCGAGTAGGATATTCAGATGTCCATTCCTTCTGCCGTATGTACAAGAAAAAAACTGGGCAGAGTATCTCCCAGTTCTGTTCCGGCTTAATCTATGCCAGTCATGTACAGACGTCTACAATTGGACGAGAAGGGCTCGGCGCCCTCAGTGCCACCGTTCTCGATCACGGAGCGCCATGAGCTTCAATGCTAGCAGTCAAGCTACTTACTCTGTATAGCATTGCCTTCCTTAGCGATTGTCTTAATGGCCTCCTGTATGTCCATCTCTCCGTTGAAGGCTAACGTAAGGTTCTTCTTCCAGATGTCTATGACCTGATCCCACTTCGGCGATGCCGGATCACCGACCGTCATTCCATTCAACGCTTCAACGAATACGCTGGGATCAAGTCCTTGATCCTTGTAGAAGGTGACGAACTTATGAATCGAATCCTTGTGTGCTGGAAAAACAGTGCCGGTATCCCCAAGAATGTCCTGGGTCGTCTGGGAAGCGAGGAACTTAGCTGCTTCCTTCGCTTGCTCAGGATACTTGGTCTTACTGTAGATACTGTCCGTGAGCCCATTAATTCGAGTAACGTTCCCCTTAGGACCCTCTGGATTACGAGCAATCCCCCACTCGAATGATGTACTCTCCTGCAGCGGCTTCATCATCCAGGGACCCGTCATCCAGGTAGCAAGACGCTGCCCGCTGAACATCGCTTCCTCCTTCATGGCTGTCAGTTCGGATTGCTTCGGAGCCACATGATACTTGAACACCAGATCGTGAACGAAGGTAAGCGCTTCAATCGCTTCCGGACTGTCGATCTCTAGATCACCGTTCTCTCCCTGAATCTTGCCTCCGTTGCCAACTACGAACATGGAGATGCCTTGTGGCTCGATAGTAGTTGGAGTGAAGCCATACTGTACGATGTTCTTCGGATCGAACCCGTCTTCGTTCGGATGCTTGCCATTCTTATCAAGGGTCAGCTTCTGCAGGAACTGAACGAAGGTTCCTCCGTCCTGAGGATTCCAGGCCAAGTCCCCCGGAACCTCCTCATAGCCAGCCTTACGCAGAAGATCCTTGTTGTAATAGATGGCGAGCGCATCCCAATCCTTAGGCAGCCCATAGGTCTTGCCCTTGTATTGCAGATTGCGAATCAGCGTCTCATTATACTTGCTCATATCCACAGACTCAGTCAGGGGTGTCAGATCCATTAGCAGGTTCTTCTCCACTAGGTCGGGAATTGGGCCAACATAGGTCCAGAATAGATCCGGCATAACCTCGCCTGCCGCTTGCGTCTTGAGCTTCTTCCAGTAATCGGACCAAGGAACCACTTCGATCTTCACTTTAATAGAAGGATTGGCCTTAGTGAACTCATCCAGCGCCTTCCTGTAAGCGGGTTCCTGATTCTGGTCCCAGATCATGTAACGGAGCTCGACGGGCCCGTCCGATGAGGCTGTGCCTCCCTCAGATCCGGCTTGGGAAGCCTGGTTCCCGTCATTCCCCCCTCCAGAACAGCCCGCTAGTAAGGTCAAGCTGACACACAATAGCAGTAAGACCGTGACGATTCCCTTCTTGTACATGGCATACGCCTCCCTATCATTCGTTCATTTATCCTAAGAGCACTTGAGGCTTACTTGAAGCCGCTCATCTGGATCGATTCCACAAAGTACCGCTGAGCCAAGACAAAAATAATGAGGATAGGCAGAAGCGTAAGCAGAGCTCCAGCCATCATCCCTGTCCAGTCTGAGGTGAATTGTCCCTGAAGATTGGCTAAGGCTACACTAATCATCTGCTTCTCAGGCGTGTTCAGCACAATGAGCGGCCATTGAAAGTTGTTCCAGGCACCTACGAATGTCAGCACACCTAGCGTGACCATCGCCGAATTCGCCATTGGCATAATAATAGTGGTGAACGTTCGCATCACTCCAGCACCGTCTATCCGTGCAGCATCCTCATAATCCTTCGGGATACTCTGGAAAAATTGCCGCAGGAAAAACACACCGAAAGCCGTCCCGAACACACTTGGCAGAATAACGGCCTTGTAGGTATCAATCCACCCCATCTCCTTAATCAAGATGTACAGCGGGATCATAGTGACAATCTGTGGAATCATCATACTGCCAAGGAACAGGACGAAGATGAGGTCACGGCCGGGAAACTCCATGCGTGCGAAGCCATAAGCCGCCATGGCACAGAAGGCAAGCTGTCCGACGACCAGCACGACAGTGACGAACGCTGTATTAGCCAGGTACATGCCAAAATCAACGTTGTTCCATACTCGTACGAAGTTGTCCCAGATGAATGACGTGGGAAGCCACTCGGGCGGGTATACGAAGGCTTGCTTGCGGTCCTTGAGTGCCATAACAATCATCCAATAGAATGGAAACAAAGACAGCACCGCGAAAAAGATAAGAAATAAATAAGTAAAGCTGTACTCTATCGTTCGCTTCACCCCGGCATCCTCCTCACGAATAATCATAGGTCGTATTGCGGAACAGCTTGAATTGCAGTAACGTGACCACCATCAGGATTATAAATAAAACAACCGACATCGCCGAAGCGTATCCCATCTCCAAGAAGTTGAAGGCCTGCTTGTAGATTAAGAAATAAAACACGGAAGTGCTGTCTCCTGGTCCTCCGCCTGTCATCGCATACACCGTATCGAATACTTGGAAGGAACCGATAAATCCAGTAATCAGCAGGAACAGCAGCGTCGGCTTGAGCAGCGGCAATGTAATGTGCCAGAATGAACGAATTCTATCCGCTCCGTCGATCTCTGCGGACTCGTAATACATCTTAGGAATGCTCTGAATGCCGACAAGCAGGATGAGCGTGGAGAAGCCTGTATGCTGCCAGATGTTAACCATTAGCACTGACTTCATGGCCATGGCAGAGGAGAACCAGTCCACCCGATTGAAGCCTAGCAGCTCGATGACATAATTCAGCACGCCCATGGAAGGATTCAACACCCACTTCCACACGATGGCAACAGCAACTGGAGTCGTCACCCAAGGCACCAAGTAGATGACGCGGAATGCCTTGATGCCTCGAAGAGGACGATTAAGAGCAAGTACGATTAGCAGGGAGATGAGGTACTGAATGGGAATGTTGTAGAGGACATAGGTGAACGTAATTCGCAGCGACTTCAGGAACAGCGGGTCATTGAACAGTTGAATGAAGTTATCCAGCCCTATGTATACCGGTTCATTGACCAGATCCCACTTGAACAGACTAAGAACAAAAACGGCCAGCGTAGGCACTAGCGAGAACAGCAGATAAGCACCGAAGGTTGGCAATATAAAAAGCAATCCATACCACTTATTACGGTTAAGCCTGCTCCTGCGGACTGAAGTGACCGGTGTATCCACTACGGTCTCTAATGGCATAAGGTAATTGTCCCCCTTTCATCGTTAAAGCGGTTACATTCCAAAGATACAATATCCTTCCACATAAATCTTTAGCCAAAACCGCCAATGTGGTTACCAAAAGAACTCAGGTGCGATATACAAATAAATAAAGTAAATAGGCCAACCAATAAGATATGGTTGACCTTATATTACCTATGCGCCAAGCAATGAAACCCTATATAACCAACTTATTCACTTGGATACAGCTTCTCCAACGCTTCTCGTTGTGCCGGCTTCACATTCACTTTTGGCCGAATGGATTTAGCTAGTGCTTCAGCTTCATCTATCGAGTGACTCTTACCAAGCTCAATTAGCGTTCCTACAGCTACAGCACCGGTTCTGCCGCTGCCGCCGCCACAGTGGAAGCCTACCTTCTTACCACTCTTGTACGCCTCTACAATGTGGTCAATTGCTTGCTTGAACAATTGGTCTTGCGGACCTTCTGCGTTATCCCCAAGCGGGACCTGAATCCATGTCAGGCTCTCGTCTGGGTAAGCACATTCGGTCGCCTCGCCCCGCAGATCAACAACGATCTCAATTCCTTCGTTCTTAACCATATCCTCGACATCGGCTGCTCCGCCGAAGAATACCTTATCCTCTACGAGGTTCTGATAGTTCTTTTGCATGCTGTTATTCTCCTTATCTCCCAGTCTCCACAAATTCGCTGACACGGCTTCTAATCGAGTCTCGCACTTCACGGAACTTCGCTGTAATCTCCTCTTCCGTGCCGGTTGCCTTGGCAGGGTCATCGAAGCCCCAGTGCCACTTCACCACATTCTTGTTCGAGATAACAGGGCAATGTTCGTCAGCGTGACCGCACAAGGTAATCACATAATCAGCACGATTGAGAATCTCAGGATCGATGACGTCTGAAGTATGGCTCGTTATATCGATCCCCGCTTCCTTCATTGCTGCTACAGCACGAGGATTCAGCCCATGTGCTTCAAGACCTGCGCTTTTCACCTCATACTGATGTCCGCCAAGCTCTCGGAGGAATCCGTCAGCCATTTGACTGCGGCATGAGTTTCCTGTGCATAAGAAGTATACAAGAGGTTTTCTGTCCATGAGTAATATCTCCTTAATAATTAATGGATTGAATCAATCACCAATAACCATACATACAGACCAGTTAATGTAATGAGAAGCGTAGGGACGGTTAAGATAATGCCGACCTTGAAGTAGTAACCCCAACCGATCTTAACCCCCTTCTGAGATAAAACATGCAGCCACAACAATGTTGCAAGTGAACCGATTGGTGTAATCTTGGGACCCAGATCAGAACCGATGACATTAGCATAAATTAAGGACTCCCTAATGATGCCCTCAGTCGAGGTTCCTTGAATGGCCAGAGCATCGATCATGACCGTCGGCATATTATTCATGATGGAGGACAGGATGGCAGCGATTAAGCCTGCGCCAATCGTCGAGACGAATAGCCCTTGTTCGCTAACCCACTGGAATACCTTCCCTAGCTCGTCCGTTAAGCCGACATTACGCAGTCCGTACACAACTACGTACATCCCGATGGAGAACACGACCACTGCCCATGGCGCGCCCTTGACCAGCTTCCAGGTGTGAATGGCCTCACTCTGCCTTGCAAAAATAAGGAACACAATTGCCGCAGCACCTGCAATCAGCGACACCGGCACATGAATGAATTCGCTCAGCATATAGGCTACTAGCAATACGCCAAGCACAACCCAAGAAAGCCGGAACAACCGCTTATCTCTAATGGCATCTAGCGGCTCCTTAAGCTGCCCTGTATCATAATCCGCAGGAATGTCCTTCCGGAAGTACAAGTACAGAACCAACAAGCTCGCAGCAATAGAGAAGAGAGTAGGGACAATCATTCGACTAGCATATTCTACGAACGTAATCCCGAAGAAGTCAGATGATACGATGTTGACTAGATTACTAACGACTAGAGGCAGCGATGCGGTATCCGATATAAAACCGCTAGCCATAATAAATGGCAGAATCATGCGATCATTAAACTTCAAGGCTCTAACCATAGCCAGTACGATTGGAGTTAGAATGAGCGCAGCTCCATCATTCGCAAAAAACGCCGCTACAGCTGCACCAAGCAAGATGACATAAACGTACATCAGTCGGCCGCTGCCTCCAGCATACCGAGCCATATGTAGAGCTGCCCATTCAAAGAAACCAATCTCATCAAGAATTAAGGAGATGAGAATGACAGCGACGAACGTAAGTGTGGCGTTCCAGACGATCTGAGTGACGTCCCATACATCCGTCAGATTGACTACTCCGAACAGCAGGGCAATAATGGCGCCGCCGGCAGCGGACCATCCAATATTAAGACCTCTAGGCTGCCATATGACGAACAGGAGCGTCACTAGGAATATAACGACTGCGATAGCTAACATGTTGCCTCCCGGTTAATCACATTTCATTATCGGTCGTGCAGCAAGCTGTTCTCTCATTGAAGGAAGCTGCTGCATCAGACTATGCAAGTGTGGCTTGTTCTCCACGTTCAAGGAATAATAGATCCACTGGCTGCGTCTGGTCTCATGAACCAGGCCGCCAAGCTTCAACTTCCTTAAGTGTTGACTTACATTAGGCTGTGTAGTCTGCAAGATATCTACAAGATCGCACACACACATCTCCTTCTCTCTCAGCAAGGCCATTATCGTTAATCTCGTCTTGTCCGAGAGGAGCTTCATACAGTCCGATAACTCGTCGATTGTACTCATCAGGCCTTCTCTCCTTCCTTCACCTATTCGAGTAATGCTTAGGCTGACATTATTATATACTCACACACTTATATAAGCAATAATGAATATAATCAGTTGATGATATGCTTTTGATGTAAAAAAAGCTGCACCATTTCCCCTCTGCAGAGGGCTGGTACAGCTTTTTTCCCGCAAGGGTAACGCAGCAGTTATCTATGGGGTCATCATCGCTATGAACTGTCCCTCACGAACGATAACTTCAAACCTGCGCAGCCCCGTGCTTGGCACATTGAGGCAGCGACCCGACTCCAGGTCGAAGGTCCAGCCGTGAAGCGGACAGTAGAACTCGCCATCCTCAATCTCCACTTCGTAGCCTGCATGCGGGCACACTCTGGAGACTAGACCGAACCCCTCGCCATCCTTCGCCAGATAATACGAGTGATGCCCAATCTTCACCTCAGCCGGGAAGCTCCCGAACGCTCCAACTTCACCTAGCACCACTTCTTCGTTCATGTCCGTCAGCTCCCTGTTATGAGTAGGATTCGAATAGCGCCCTATACAGGTCCATTATAATCGCACTCTAATAGAGGTTCCATACTAATCTTCAGTCTATCATCCACGTGAGTAGAGCAATGGGAAGTACTCGTTGTCGAACCGCTTGCCGTCGTACGGACGCGGTCCCATGAAGTGCATATTCGGATGCCACTGTACTCCCTTGCGGTAATAGGTGTCCCCCGGCATGAGATGGGCCACAATGGATCTTCGAGGCTGGTCCGTGAAGTTCGGTCCTGAACCATGGAACGTTAACGAATGATGGAAGCTGGCTTGGCCCGCCTTCAGGATGCAGGGCTCCTCCACCCACTCGCGCCCGTCGCTCGCGTACTTGGCCTTAAGCTGATCCATATCCTGGTTGAAAAAAGTGTTGCTATCCGGAATCAACCCCCACTTATGCGAACCATTAATGCTGACCATGCCGCCATTCGTCAGGTCGGTATCTTGAAGCGCAATCCACACCGTGACCATATTCGTTGTGGAGGAGCACTGCCAGTACCCATAATCCTGATGCCAGCCTACATTGCCCGCTTGTGTCGCGGCATCGGCTCCCGCCCCTGGCTTCAATATAACCTGGTCATGCCACAGCCTGACCTCGGGCACTTCCATTAGTTCGGAGGCTAGTCGGCCGATGAGGGGGGAGGTTACGACGCTCCGGACTTCGTTGTTAATCCACCAGCCGTTGTCTAGCTTTCTTATTTTCACCGAATTCGGGTCTGCACGTACTATTCCATATTGAGGATATCCATCCCCGTCCGCCTCGCCGTTCCAGATACGGTCATGGGCTAGCTTAAGTCTCTCAATCTGATCATCGTCCAGCAGCTTCGGGGATATCCAGTATCCCTTGTCCTTGTAGGATGCTAAGTCTTGCTCGGTAATGGTGATAACATTCTGGTTAATCGGTTCATTCCGCTTCGTCTGTTCCATTGTCTCTCACGCCTCTCTCCTTAAGTTCATACAGCTGTTCACTTGCTTCCTTCATTATGCCGGAGCGGAAGACTGTTGACGTTAAGAGAACCACTGTGTAGAATTCGACACATGAAGACTAATCGGACACAGCGAACACGATGGACCTATGATGAACAGGATATTGTACCGGAGCTGGTTACACTCGGCTATGAGGATACTTCGCAAGCGATCGGACTCGAGGAGCATCTGCACATGCAGTCGTTCGAGTTCGTCTATATAGAGAGAGGGAGGGCCGCTTGGGAGACGCAGAGGGAGACCTTCGAGACGAAGGCGGGCGATGTGTTCGTCGCTCAGCCTGGAGAGGTGCATAAGGGGAGGTTCAACATTATTGAGCCTTGCAGGCTGTGGTGGCTCATTGTGCAGGTACCTGTGGCAGAGGGGGACGGCAGTGATTCGGGGCATGCGGCTGCGTGGGATGGCGTCTCGGCAGGCCATTCCCATCATGCTCAGACCAGCTCTAACCAGCCCTATGTCATATACCCGCGCCGCGGTCTCATTCCGGAGCAGAGCGCGGGATGGCTCCAGCTTCAACCAGAGGAGCAGCGCTGGATGCTGGAGAAGCTATGGCTGCTGCCGCGAGTTCATTACGCTGGTCCTGAGGCTGCCCGCAGCTTCCACCGGCTGCAGCAGGTGCTGAGCCATGCAGGCCCTATGGCTCCGCTCGAAGGGCGTCTGATTCTAACTGACTTGCTCCTCTTCATGATTCGGCAAGCCGCAGCTGCTGAGGACGCACGGCAGCGCTTGGCCAAGGAGTCGCTTGCCCGCATTGTGCAATTGCTCCACAGCCAGCCCGACTGGCAGCCCACTGTCCCGGAGCTTGCCAAGGAAGCTGGTATGGGCACTACTCACTTCTACCGCAGCTTCCAAGCCTACACGGGACTGACGCCTAAGGGCTACATCGAGCATCGACGCATGGAGGAGGCCTGCAGGCTGTTGGAGCAATCGGATCGCAGCATCATGGACATCTCGCTGGATCTCGGCTTCGCTACGAGCCAGCACTTCGCCACCGTGTTCCGGCGCAAGATGGGCCGAACCCCGACCGAATGGCGGCGGGAGCGGGGGCGGTCTGAGGTCTAAGCATTGAGTATTGAGCTACTCCAGACCACGCTTCTGCTTGCGATAACGTTGAGGGGATATGCCGTAGAAGGCTGTGAATTGCTTCGTGAAGCTATGAATGGAGGAGTACCCCAGATGCTCCGCAAGATCCGTAATGGAGCTGTCGCTCTCGGCAAGGTAGATGGATGCTTGCTTCATTAGAGCTCTGGTCCAGTAAGCCTTAGGGGACATCCCCGCTGCCTGCTTGAACAAGTAATAGAACTGCGTCTTGCCCAGACCGCTCGCTGCTTGCCAGCTCTCGTACGGACAACCGCTGGCAGCTTCACGGTCCATTCGATACATGATCTCTCTTATCCTGTAGTCCCCGACTCTTCTCTCCTGTACAATCTGCAGCAGCTCCAGCAGGAATCCATAGAGTAGACTCGACGTGATGGCGTTAGTCTTCTCCCCTTGCTGATGATGCTTGTGAACAATATGAGCCAGCAGCATCGTCATCTCCCCTTCGTGCTGAAGGGGGTAATAATGCTCAAGCTGGTCCAGCTGCGTTCCTGTTACGATATGCGTCAAGTATTCCTGCTTCATGGGATTCTCGTCCCACTCCAGATGAATGGAGGTAGGCTGCGGCGCCTTCCAGAGATCACAATAGATGTTGTACGTGCTGAGCGGATCCTCTGGTCTGGAATAGAAGGAATGAACCACTCCTGGCTGAAGGTAGATAAGATCCCCCTTCGTCACAGGATAGACGGTACCATCCACCGTCACCTTCCCTCGCCCGCCATGGACGAGATGAAGGGCGTAACAATATCCCCTTCTCTGTACTTCCTTCGCATTGCGATCAGCAGGGAATTGATAATAATGGGCCACTCTAATGGCAGGCAGCATAGCCTCAACGGTCAACATCCTAGCCTTGTCCCCCTCTCTCGAATCACCGGAAGAATGGATCAATCTACGAACTCCCGGCTAAATACGAGGTCTTACCTTCGTGTTAATCTTACTCTATCATTATTTTACAATATGGAGGGATAGATTGACATGAATGACCAGCATAATGGAGGCAGCTTAACCAAGGAGCAGATGGAATTCTATAACCGTGAGGGCTATCTGCTAATCGACAGGCTGCTGACGGAAGAGGATATGGCTCCGGCGAAGGAGGCAATGAACTCGAAGGTGTCCATCATTGCGAACGACTTACTGAATGCCGGGCTCATTAACGATCTATTGGAGGACCGCCCCTTCCAATACCGCTTAGCCGAGCTGTTCCAGGATCTGACTCCGGATGACTTCCTGAAGTACGGCCGCGGCTGGCGTGATCGGCTCCCAGGGTACTTCCACCTCATGAGCAACCCCAAGATTCTGGATGCTGTTCAGTCGCTCATTGGATCCGAGATCTATGCTAATCCTGTCTACAACACTAGACCTAAGATTCCAAGAGTAGCTGCAGGAGCTGTCCCTTGGCATCAAGACAAGTCCTACTGGCCAGATGCCAATTCCAATCCGGTCATTACCGTATGGATTCCGCTTGTTGATGCGAATGAGGAGAATGGCTGTCTGCACATCAAGCCCAGAACCCATCGGAAGAGATTATTGGAATGGCATGCAGAGCAGTACAGCGGCACTGGCTACACAGCTCTAAGGGAGGATCAGCTCGGTTCTACAGAGACTGTCATTCTCCCGGCAGCCGCTGGCAGCGCGATCCTGTTCAACGATCGCTGTCTCCATATGTCTACCTTGAATCAATCCGATGGTGTGCGCTGGAGCGTCGACCTTCGGTATCAACCGACTGATCAAGACCCTATGCCGAATTATGGAACGGGCTTCCTCGCTCGTAGCGCAGTCCGTCCCGAGCGAGTTGCCACCCTTGAGGACTGGCTCGCCGATAGAGAAGAACATGAGGCAGAGAACCGCTCTGTTATTTGAATGTGCAATTGAATGCAATGACCGACTGTCAGAGAACAAGCCCTCAGCCAGATATGGCCGAGGGCTTATTCCTTCTGCTCTTCTATATACCGATGCGTACCCGTTGCACTCGTGTGTGAGCACACCATCTGACCGGACCACCAAGATATGGTGCATTTCTGCACCTGATTCCCCGCCTGCGGAGAGCTACATGCCCCATATAGTGCATTTCTGCACCTCGTTGACCGCCTACTGGTGGCTGCATCCTTAATATGGTGCACTTCTGCTCCTCGTTGACCGCTTACTGGTGGCTGCATCCTTAATAAGGTGCACTTCTGCTCCTCATTGACCACCTACTGGTGGCGGCATCCTTAATATGGTGCATTTCTGCACCTCGTTGACCGCTTACTGGTAGCGGCATCCTTAATAAGGTGCACTTCTGCTCCTCGTTGACCGCATACTGGTGGCGACATCCTTAATATGGTGCATTTCTGCTCCTCGTTGACCGCCTACTGGTGGCGGCATCCTTAATATGGTGCATTTCTGCTCCTCGTTGACCGCTTACTGGTAGCGGCATCCTTAATAAGGTGCACTTCTGCTCCTCGTTGACCGCATACTGGTGGCGACATCCTTAATATGGTGCATTTCTGCTCCTCGTTGACCGCCAGCGGGCAGCGGTCTGCCCTCCCCACCTGCGGGGAGCGGCCTGCTCCATAACTAGCACTACTCGTCCTAGCCCACCCCCACACGAGGATCTCCCCTGCTCACTTGCCCGGATGATTGGCCTTCTTATTGTCCGCTGCCAGCGACACCGTCTGCGCAATTCTCCTCTGCCTCGTCTCCGGCTTCTTCGCGCTCTGGATCCACTCGAGGATGCCGCGCTTAGAGGAACGAGAGAAGGCATCGAAGTTACTCCACGCCGCAACATTCTCCTGGAAGGCTGCCTGGAGATCATCCGGAATCGTCAGATTCTCCACTTCATCCAGGGCCGTCCACGTCCCTGTCTGCTTCGCCAGCTCCACCGCCGCCATTCCCGCCTCGGTCATCAACCCCATCTCCATCAACCGAGCGACCTTCTCCTTATTCACCCGGCTCCAGTTCGACTTAGGGCTGCGCCTTGCAAAAAACTGATAATAACTCTCCTCATCCCGCTTCTTCGGCGTACTGTCAATCCACCCGAAGCAGAGTGCCTCATCCACCGCTTCATCATAATAGACACTCGGAGTGCTGCTCTGCTTGCGATAGATAATTAGCCATACACTCTTCTCCACGAGGTGATGCTCCTCGAACCACTTTCGCCAAGCCGCTCGATCACGGGCATAATACGCGCTAACTCCGTCCTTCATCTCCATACTCTGGCTAACCTGCCCCCTTGGCGCATCCCGCCAACTCTACTTTCTAATTATTGTAGCAGACCCATCCCATTCATCTCAAAAAAGAACAAGCCCTCAGCCAGATTTGGCCGAGGGCTCCGTTGCTTCAACACGTCTATTTTCGCAAGTTAACCTTATCAATCATCTTATTCTGCTCGTCCATGTATTGATGCGTACCTGAGGGTCTCTCATGTTTTCTAACCTGATAGTCTCTCGCTTCTGCACCTTCTACGTAGCTCCTTAAGGCATTCTTCGGCTCGTCTGTCTCACCTTGGCGCATGGGCATCTGCTTCTGGTTCACAACCATTCGTTCTGCCACCTCCTCTAGTGTTGGACTCGCCTATATATACCCAGAATACGGCTTAATTGAATCACCTTACACGCTCACTTCAACTACAATTAACTCTTCTGCCTGCTCACCATATGGACCTCGTACAAGCACCTCTCCGTCCGAGCCGACTGCCAAGGAACAGCCGATGCACTTCCACCCATCCCAAGCTCCGCCGACGACTGGACCCACGTTGCTCACACCTATAACGGTCATCCCGCTGCGCTTCGCAAGCTCCATATAGGAGTTCTGCCATGGGAGTCCGTAATACTCTTCCTCATCGCTATGCTCTGGTCGAACCGCCCAGGAGGATGGCGATAATAGCAGCTTCGTTCCCATCATGCCTAAGGCATGGCCTAGATCATTATGCGGAGGCCAGTTGTCTGCACATATATTCACCCCGATTGTCCCTAGAGGTGTCTCCGCTACCGCAAGCGATCCCCCCTTGGCATACAGATTCTCAGCAATCGACAGCTCGTTAATCTTGTGATACTTCAGAATAATGTCTCCATTCGGATCAATGAGCACAGCTGCATTGTACAGCTTGTCCCCGCTCCGCTCTGTCAGCCCCGCCACGATGTAGATCTGGTACTCCTTAGCCGCATTGCAGAGCCTATCGCTGTAATCTCCTGGTATCGGGAGCGCGAGCGCCGCAGCATCTGCATAGGTCCACCCTAAGTCCATGCATTCTGGCAGAACAATTACTTGGCATCCCTGCTCGGAAGCTTCCCCAATCATGCGAACGGCAGTCGTTAGATTCTTCTCTGCCTGTCCAGGCTCTACAGCCATCTGTCCCATTGCTATTCGAAGGGAATTCGTTGTCATTATGTATCAGCACCTGCCTGTTCAAGTTGATCATCTAATCGTATAGTAGATACAACGAGGATGCAAAGGGGAGTGAGCGTATTGATCGGTTTCCACAGCAATCCACGGGGCGATGCCTACGATCGGCTGCTTGATTATGTGGGGGAGCGCGCGGCTATGTTCGTGGTGCGTCTGCACCCCAAGATGAGGCTGACTCATACCATGGAAGTCGTACTAGAGCGATTATCCCCATACTTCAAGTACAAGAAGTCATTTCATCAGCTGAGGGATAAGCGCTCAAGCTTCGCATATACCAAGGGGAACTATTATTTCTATACAAGCTGTCCTGAAGCCGTTGCCCTGTTACAAGAATCCGCCCGCAGCATGTATGCTTGGCAGCATCCTGCCTTGCCCGAAGACTTATCCTTCCTCCATGAGGATGGAAGCCCCTTGCTGATCACGATTGCTCACGAGGAGATGCTGTCTCTTGTCATTGGAGAAGAAGAAGCTGAGGAGCTGTCCGCGGAAGTCCCTGGCCTATTCATGATGCTGGCTGCTCATCAGGATCTTGATCATTATCTGGACGATGCCATCAGGCACCAGACGGATAAGCTTGATATATCGGGGTACGGCGTGACGGATCTGCCTGAGCGTCTCAGCAGCCTCCGGGGTTGTCTCAAGCAGCTTCACTTATTCGAGCACAGGGTTAGAAGACTGCCTCCCGTCCTATTCGAGCTCACTTCACTAGAGTCCCTTACCATCTACACGTATGACCTGGAGGAGCTTCCAGCCGACATCAGCAAGTTGAGCAACTTACGACACCTGACCCTCTACTGCGGCAGCTGTATCCAGATTGAGCCAGGACTTATGCAGATGATTCCAGCTGAACAGATCTCCTTGCGCGAGCTCCCTCCCGAGCTTGGCCAGCTTCACCAGCTAGAGACATTGGATATTAGTTATACCGCAATTAGCGAGCTCCCTCCCGAGCTAGAGCAGCTTCAGCGCCTCAGATCGCTGAGCATGAGTGGCAACCAGCTGAAGGAACGTCCAGCCTTCCTCGATCGTATGCCGTCTCTTACCTACGTATCAATCTAGAAATACTAGAAGTTCTGCACCACTCAGCACCCCACATAGACAAAGGCACCCGCGGGGGTGCCTTCAAGTTATTTGGCTGCGCCTATAATGGCTCGTTAGTTTGCTTTATTTTCTCAAAGTTATAAGTGCCGCTATAGAGATTATCGTCATGGAACGCAATGATTAACATATCATAATGCTCACTCTTAAGAAGCTCTCTCAAGCTGAATTCTGAATAATAACGATTGTCATATACGGTTAGATGTTTGAAATGTTGGGCTATATACGGCGTAATAGGATTCATAAAAGAATCTTTGAGCAAGAGAACATTTAATTTATTGTTTGCCTTTGGGTTCTCGTAAGTAATTTTTCGTCTGTCCCCTCCGTAGATGAGACCATAAGAATAGACGCTCCGTCCTTTTTTAAACCCATAAAAATCATTAAAATTTCTGATCACTTCCTTGCCGTCTTTACTAATAACCTCAACATTTTTAAATGCAAATGGAATTTTCGGTTCGTATATGATCGTTCTATCTGCTTTTCTTGAATTGACAGCATGTTTTATATGAAGATTGTAACTACCTTCGAAGCTGCCGGTTGTTAATCTAGATACATGTATCTCATTCAAGGACATGGGCTTGTCTTCAAATATGGCTGACTCCTTGGATAGTTGCGCAATCATCTCCTGATAGGCTGCAAACGCACCCTTTATATTCCAGTGATGATCGGTCTCGAAATAGAGCTCTTCTAATTGCGCCTTCGTAAAGGTATCGAACTTGTTTCCGATATTAACGACGTTTACATTTCTATCGAGTTTAGACAAGAAATAGTCTTTCGATTTGGCATAGGCGTCGGTTTGCAGATAGGTTGGATATAAATGCATCAAGGCTTTCGTTCTAGACGGGTTAAAGACGAAATACGCTTCTGTGTTTTGTTCTTCGGCGAACCCAATAGCTTTATTTAATTTTGCAGCAGCCCCGTCGATACTCTTCGTATGAACGACTTTATCGGTTATCGGCAAGATCCACTTATGGTTAGTCACCACAAGTCTGGATATGACTCGAGAATCTTTTATTTCCGTTCCATCCTCAGGCTTCTGCTGTTTTTTGGCATGAAATATATTTTCGAACAACATAGAGTTATACATTTTGGAGTTTTGCTGATTTTGATAGATCTCAACCATCTCGTCACGGAAAACAAGTTGGTCATTAAAATACTGATTCATGTCTTCGTAGAAGCTCCGTGTTGTCATGGCTTTGGCACTAATATGGGGGAGCTTGCTTAAGGATCTATTCTCACTGGTAGACATGCCTCTATCCGGTATTATGAGGCTTGCCAAGGAAAAACCGAAAATGATAGTTATAAATGCGACCATATAAACGATTGAAATCGATTTGCTCACTTCGTTACTCCTATTCGAAAATTTAGAATCTAAAGTACAAGAAAGGGTTATAAGTTGAATTAATAAGATATAAGATCACTTCTGTGAAAAGGAAGAAGTAGAACAGCAATGCAAAAACGGGTTGTACTTTTGAAATAGAATTGCTGAACTGCAGCTTCGCAAGCTTCGGAAACACCGGAGTGGCGACAACAATAGCAATGGACAAGTAGAGCCAATTCATAGACAACAACGAGAGTGCTTGAGAATCTATGAATTCATTGCCTCTGGAATAGAACATCGAAGTTATAAAATCCGTTGCGTATGCGAAGTTGTCCGCGCGGAAGAACACCCATCCAATCATAACGAGCAGCAGCACAACAACATGGTTGAACGGATACATTCTTGAAAGGACTTTGTCAAAACCAGCTTTCTCTATTGCTATTAAAATGCCATAGTATGAGCCCCAAGCAAGGAATGTCCAGCTGGCTCCGTGCCAGAACCCCGTTAGTGCCCACACGATGAATAGATTACGATAGATTTTCCATTGAGCAACTCTGCTCCCGCCAAGAGGGATGTATACATAATCCCTGAACCAACTGCCTAGAGAGATGTGCCAGCGTCTCCAGAATTCTGAGATGCTCTTCGAGATGTATGGATAATTAAAGTTCTCTGCGAACTCGAAGCCGAACATCTTGCCTAGACCGATAGCCATATCACTGTAGCCTGAGAAGTCATAATAGATCTGGAGAGTATAAGCAATAATGCCAATCCAAGCGCTTCCGGTTGAGAGGTCCGTAATAGGAGTGGCGAACACGGTGTCTGCAGCGGACCCGAGCGGGTTCGCTATTAGTATTTTTTTGGACAAGCCTAGAATAAATCGCTTAATTCCTTCAGCGAATTGAATGGAAGAAAATACTCGCTTGCTAAGTTGTTCTGCGACCGAATTATATCGAATGATTGGACCTGCAACAAGCTGCGGAAAAAACGTAATGTACAGCGACAAACTGAACAGATTTCTTTGCGCTTTCTCTTTTTTTCTATACACATCAATCAAATAACTGAGGGCATGGAACGTATAAAAAGAGATGCCGATCGGTAGTGGCACCGGATTCAAATGAAAACTCGTATGCAACGCTGAATTTATAGCATCAACCAGGAAGTTAGCATATTTAAAAAAGCCCAAAAGTCCGATATTAACCACGATTGCGAACGTTAAGATGGCAACTCGCTGGTTAGGATGAGTATCCGTTCTATCTATCCATATCCCATAACCATAGTTCATGATAATGGATAATAGCATTAGAATGACATATCGAGGTTCACCCCAGGCATAGAACACTAAGCTGAATATCAATAGAATCGTATTCTTATATTTGAATGGAACAGCGAAGTACAGGGTTAGAACAAGTGGTAAAAAGAAAAACAAAAATATAACCGAACTAAAGACCAAAACGAGTATCCTCCTGCTGTTAATAGTGTGTGTGATGTCTGCTATCAATGCAAAAGACCCGGAAGATGTTGTCACTTTTTTGCTAAGTGTACATCTATCGGGCCATAGTAGACATACTAGGATGTGAATGACAAAAATCGGAAAGACAATTCTCAGTAGTATACCAGCTGTAACAAGTCTTGTAAATCAGTAGTGTCTAAAACTTCGTGAACTCTAAGTCTAAGTCGTCCTTATACGGCACATGCTCAACTGTAATAGAGTTGTCTTTGCCAACCTTATCTTTTCCTCGTGTCCGCCCTGCTTGTTAGCACTAAAGGACAGATATGTTAATCTATAAGCGGGAGGTGGGGTTGTGTTATTACATACCCGCAGTGGGGAGACATACCCTGTTTCGTTCCAAGCATGGAGCTTGGCCTTGATGGTGTTGTTGCTTTTCAATCAAAAACGCAACTGCGACTCATGAAATATTATACAAATGACGTTGGAGCTACTCACATTGGTGGAGGACTCATGGTTATTGAAGAACACGTCGCTGACAGCCTTGTTATGCTATACTTATCTAAGAGGTGATTGATCATGAAGAAGACAATGAGTCTTGATGATGCTGCTCGTCAATATGCAAGTGGTCATTACGTTGAGCAATCAATGCCCGGAATCCATCCCGATCGAGACAAGATGATTAGTGATGCAATTACTAAATTAAAGCAGGCTCCACCTCCCCCCAAGGTTCGCCACAATAAGGCGAACCTTTTTTATGTGAACCAAAAATGGAGAGGCGATGCCACCACTGAGGCGCGTGTTAACGCGTGGGGTTGGCGCCTGGGGTTGGCGCCTGGGGTTGGCGCCTGGGGTTGGCGCGTGGCGCGCGCGGGGTTGGCGCGTGCCCTCCGAGAGGGCGGCTCCCGGAGGAGCCAGCCCGGTCGCCCCGCTGCGGGCGAAGCCCACGCAGCCCGCATTCCGTCATTTGACCTTGGCGGGGTTGTCTTTGTGAGGCGTGGGAGATGGTGGTGGGAGAGAAGGGGGAGGGAGCGGAGCAGGGGTGTGGGTATGGAGTGGCAGAGTTTACGTCCGCCTTTGGAAGTCGTGTCCCCACCTTGAAGCTCTTATAATTGGGGGGACACGATCTTCCAACAGCGGCTGCCGCCCATACCCTACACTCCAGCGCAGCGACCGTCCTCCCCGCCACCACCACCATCGACCCCAGCCTCCACAACAAAAGCAAACCCGCAGAGTCAACTTGACTCTGCGGGCCTGCTGCGGCTTTATTTTGGTTCGGACTTCCCATCATATCGCTTACTCCACTCGAGCAGCACCGCATCGCGGTCCTTGGCAGCGAGCGCCAGATCGTACCTAATGAGCAGCTCCAGAGGGTTCTTCTTATACCCTTCCGGAATCGTACCCGACTCATCCTTCACAGCCGTAATCGGGTAGTTCTTCTTGTACTCCGCCATAACCTCGTCGGTAATCGCCCAGTCCAGGAAGTGGCGTCGCCAGCTGCATTCACCGAATTCTCCGCTTGACCCCGTTTGCTCCATTATTGCTTTGTTATGGTTTGGTTTGTTTTTGTTGGAATTGGGGGGGTGGGCTTGGTTCATCCGTGGATAATGTGCATAACCTTAGGGACAACCACACTTGCGTGGTTATCCACATGTGGATACAACGATACAGCGGGGGTTCAAGTCTAGGGGAGGAGTTACACGCCGTCCAGTAGAATGGTAGTATGGAATAGAGCGGTACTACAACGATAGAGCTGTCTTCATGGCAGCCATTAGAGGAGTGGAGACGATGGAGCAGGACTTTTATCTTTTTCGACAGCTGGCATTCGTTAGAGCGCAGACCTTGAAGGCGGTTGAAGGAATTAGCGAGGAGACGGCAGATCTCGTTCCCGAAGGCTTCCGCAACAACATTCGCTGGAACCTTGGGCATATCTATGTCGTGCTGGAGCGGTTCGCCTTCCACTATATTGGACTCCCTCAGCAGCTGCCAAGCGGGTTCAAGGAGCGTTATGAATTCGGCACGTCCCCTGTAGACAGCACCGTCACTGGCCCAATACCAACCTTGCCTGAGCTAGCGGTGTTGTTATCCGAGCAGCAAGACCGCATCCGCGAAG
This sequence comes from Paenibacillus sp. GCM10023252, assembly GCF_042653305.1. NCBI lineage: Bacteria > Bacillati > Bacillota > Bacilli > Caryophanales > Paenibacillaceae > Paenibacillus > Paenibacillus sp. GCM10023252. The sequence goes on along the minus strand of NZ_JBHSHW010000037.1, from coordinate 50,750 downwards.
CGCTGGCTGGCCGACTGAACGAGAAGCTCGAGCAGCCCTACACCACTTCAACAGGCATAACCCTGGAGACGCCTCACCAGTTCCTCGGCTTCAGCCTGTACCATGAGGGAATGCACTTCAGTGTGATTAAGCTGTATAAGAGGCTGCTCAGTGAGTAGTGAACTGCAGCCCAGTCATTCCTCATGTTAATAGAGGTCATTTTGACCTCTATTTCGCTCCCAGACCTCGTTTGACCTCTAACTCTCCACACCGCAGCACGGTTCCCTCTACCTTCGGCGCATGCAAATAGAGGCCCATGCGTCACACGCACAGGCCTGATTTATTTTTTCACCCATCAACCTAGTCCTTCCCAATCGCCACATACACCATGCCGCCGAGCACCTCAACCTTGTAGCTGCGCGTGCGGACCTTGTCGCTGAACAGCGAACGGCCGGACTTGATGTCGAATTCCCATCCGTGCCACGGGCAGCGGACGATCTGGCCTTCTCGGCCATACTCGAACTCGGCTACATTCGACGGCAGCGTCGTCCCGTGTATGTGCCCCTTGCACAGCTCGGCCCCTTCATGCGGACAGTAGTTGTGAATCGCATAATACTCGCCATCTATCCGGTACACCCCGATGGAGCGCCCCTCAAGAGTGACAATGACCCTCCCGCCTTCGGGAACGTCCGCCTCTGCCGCCGCTTCATATAACGCCATATTCCATCCTCGTCCCCTCTCCCCGTCGTCTTACAGCTGGAACAGCTGCTTCGCATTCTCGTAGAAAATCTTCCTCTTCGCCTCATCCGACAGCCGCTTCAGAATCGCCGTCGGATCGTCGAAGTCCCAGTGCGGGTAATCGCTGGAGAAGAGTAGAATGTTCTCCCCGTCGATCATATCGAAGATCTGCTTCAGATGATTGAAGTCGCTTGGCTCCTCAATCGGCTGCGTCGTCAGATAACAGTTGCTGCGAATATATTCGCTCGGCATCTTCTTCAGCCATGGCACCGTCCAGCGCAGCCCCTTATAATTCTTATCCAGACGCCACATCAGATGAGGAAGCCAGCCTACCCCGCCCTCGCAGAAAATAAACTTAAGCCGAGGGAACTTCTCGAACACGCCCTCGCATACCACCGAGATTAGCTGCGCCATGTACACTTGGGACAGAGACGTGTGCCACTGGAGGTAATTGCTCAGATAACCCGCGCCTGTCGGCGGGTTCGAGATGCCGGATCCCTCTGATCCGGGGTGGATCATGATGGCCAGTCCATGGCGTTCGGCAGCGGCATATACCGGATCATAATAGCGCTGTCCATATGGAATGCGCGAGGCGCCGCAGATGACAACGGCCTTAATATCCGGGTGCGGACCGATTCGATCAATCTCCCTCGCCGCCTGCTGCGGATCCTGCAGAGCAACCGCCATCGCTCCGATGAACACCGGGCTCTTCGCCAGCCAATGGTCAATGACATAGTCATTGTAAGCGGATGCAAGAGCAGATGCATAATCGGCATCCGGCAGGTTAGAGACATGAATGAAGGACTCCCCCGTCAGCAGCACATGCTCCATATTGAACGGCTTCACCAGATGCTCCAGCATATAGTCAGGGTCCGAACCCGGAGAGCCGCCGCTTGGTGTAACGGCATCCTTGCGCAGTACGCCGATTGGTGAGTTGTACATGAATGGAATCCGAGTACCGAACTCAGCCACCATTCTTCTCCATGGTTCCTTCAGATAGGGCAGCAGATCGTCCCCGCTTGCGAACGTATTATGAACGTCACAATCTATCACTTTGTCTGGCAGGCTCATCCGTATTCAACCTCGCTTCGTAGTTGATTGATTCTATACCTACTCTAACGCAGAATACTTGGATAGACCATTAATGATTCTATATTATTTAGAACGATTCTACGGTACAATACGATCATGATAACTACACTTCATTCCATCTATCTCGACCAGATTGAGGATGCCAGCTGGAACCGTCCCTTGTCACCAATTGAATACGATGTGCTGCTGCTCGTTACTCGCGGGGAAGTCATCTACCGTCTAGGTGGGGAGGAGTATCTGCTTCATGAAGGGGATATGCTCTATATGGCGGCAGGAACGATGCGTGAAGGCTACTGTCGTCCCGGAACCAATCACCACAAGTATTCGGCCCACTTCTCCTTGGCGGATGAGCCTCGCACAGGGGAGAACAACGCCCAGACCCCATCCGTACAACACCCGTTCGGCTCCGCAGGCTTCTGCGTTATCCGGTCCCGGCAATACGACTATGTGAAGCATCGGTTCGTTCTGCTCGTTCAGCAGTGGATTGGTCGGCAGCCTTACTATGAGGCGATGTGCAGGGGAATACTGCAGGAGCTGTTCATCTTGGCCTTGCGGGAGCATGAGGAACAACGCTATCCTTCGGTGAAGATGGCACATGTGGCGGCTATAAGACAATATATTCTGGACCATTATCGGGAGCCTATTCGAATTGAGGAGCTTGCGAAGGTGGTGGAGAGAACACCGAACTATGTAACGAGCATCTACAGAGAGGTGACGGGGCTGGCTCCTATCGATTACATGCATAGTGTCCGGCTGTCAGCGGCACGCGAGCTGCTGCTGAATACTCAGCTGTCCATTCGCGAGATCTCTGAGCAGCTGGGCTACTGCGATCAGGCGTACTTCAACCGGGTGTATAAGAAGCGGATGGGCTCGCCCCCTTCAGCCTTATTGAAGGAGAGGGCGAACCGCCCGTTATAAAAAAGTTACGGCTTGGCCGTCCTCTGAAGGCCGAGTTCAGCTGCCTGATATGGTCTCAACGAATCGTTCATCCTCGGCAGGTTAAGTGCGGAAGCCATACTTTATGAAAATATCCAGCGCTTCCTTAGATTGCAGATACGTATAGAAGGCTTCCGCCTCTTCGCTATGCTTGCTCGCCTTCACGATGCCAATGGGATACTGGATAGGCGTGTAGGCAGCCTCATCTACGGCGAAGGCAATCTTCACCTTGCTCGATCCGAGCGCATCTGTGCGATAGACGAATCCCGCATCCGTGTTGCCTGTCTCCACGTAATGGAGCACTTGACGGACGTCCTTGCCTTGAACCAGCTTAGACTTCAGTACCTCCCACAGCTTAGCAGAGGTGAGAGCCTCCTTCGCATATTGACCGGCAGGCACACTCTCTGGAATGCCTACCGCAATCTTGCCAAGCTGTTCGGAGGCCAACTCGGCCATGTCACGAACCTCCACCACTCCTTCTGCCGGCGTCACTACGACAAGCTCATTGCGAAGCAGGCTGCGCTGCTTGTCCTCCGCCACCAGCCCCTTGTCGACCAGCGCCTTCATGTTCTTCGGCGCAGCCGCGAGGAAGAGATCCACAGGGGCACCTTGTTCAATCTGCTGCTGCAGCGCCCCTGATGCTCCGAAGTTGAAGCTGAGCTTCACATGCTCACGCTTCGCTTCATAGTCATCCTTAATCTCCTCTAGCGCATCCGTCAGGCTGGCCGCCGCGGATATCGTCAGCTCCACCTCTGCCGATTCCTTCTTCCCCTCACTGTTCGTACCGCAGCCTGCCAATAGGCATACAGCAAGCAGAACAATCAAGACACTTGATTTATGTAGCATAACGCACACCCTCCCCCCATCTCTCTAATTTCAACGCTAACTAAATTATATCTAATCATAAGGATTTTAAGATGACAACAACATGGATTAGCTCTGTGCAGAGCTAATTAACCTTCACAACCATTCGCATGCTTGAAGGGAGGAGACTGGTTAAATATTGCGTGGGTAGAAACTCTTTGAGCGCTATAGCCTCACATTGTGATGCTGCAGGTGATCTAGGTGGCTCGTTTTGACCTGTAGCATCACATTCTGATGCTGCAGGTGACCGAGGTGGCTCGTTTTGACCTATAGCATCATATTGTGATGCTGCAGGTGACTGAGGCGGCTCGTTTTGACCTATAGCATCACATTGTGATGCTGCAGGCGACCCGAGGTGCCTCGTTTTGACGTGCAGCATCACATTCTGATGCTGCAGGTGATCGGGGCGGCTCGTTTTGACCTATAGCATCACATTCTGATGCTGCAGGTGACCGAGATGGCTCGTTTTGACCTATAGCATCACATTGTGATGCTGCAGGTGACCGAGGCGGCTCGTTTTGACCTATAGCCTCACATTCTGATGCTGCAAGCGACCGAGGCGGCTCGTTTTGACGTGCAGCATCACATTCTGATGCTGCAGGCGACCGAGGCGGCTCGTGATGCTGCAGGTGCCCCGAGGCAGGCGTTATGCCCTGTAGCATGTGACGGCTGCTACCGCTCATAATGAAGAGGGCTTAGTCGAACTGTTCGACTAAGCCCTCTACTTGTGATTGTGGTTGGTGCTACTACTTGAACTGGTCTCTAAGGAGTAAGCTCCTTCTCTATCCCCACATTGCCTATCATGAGCGCACCGCTGTCTGTCTGGTCGAAGGTGAGCGTCACGGACTTCAGGTCACCCAGTTGGTCTGCTCCTTCGAATTCCATAAGCGGTATTCGAAGTGTGCTGAGCGGCGTGAAGGTCGACCAGTACTTGATGTATTCATTCTCCAGCAGCTTGCCAGGCTGCAGACGAGTGGCCGGCGTATTGGCTGGCAGCGTATAGCTGGACTTGCCGCCCTTCGTATCGGTCAGCTTTACAGTGAAGGCGGGATGAACACCCTGAGCGTTAAGTGTATCAGCAGAGTCTGCGGCTATATAGAGTGTAAGCGCCGAGCCCTTCAGCGGCTGCTCAATGGACGCAGGAGCCTTCATCTGAAGCGCACCTCCGCGCTTCGTCCAGCGTACTGACAGCAGTTCCAGCTTCTCCGGATCGCCCGGGTGCCGGAACCCGCCTGTCTCATCCTCGTTAGGAATGTAGCTGTCCGTCACATACTTCAGCTTGACATCAGTTGAAGGAACGATCTCCTCGCTGCCGTCAAGCGGCTTCTCCCCATCCCTCGCCGAGTTCATGATGTACTGCGTACCCGGTAGATAAGTAGATTGCAGAACGGGATGCCCGTAGAGCATACCGACATTCGGCCCCGATGACACCGCCTCTGCCGTGGTATTCCAGAATCCCTTGCCACCGCCAGGCGCCACCGATTCCAGGAAGTCCACCGCATAGCTGCTTAAGAACTGACGCTGCTCTTCGGCGGTCAGCCTCTCCTGCAGGTTGTCGTTCTCCTTGCTCGGTCCTATCCCATCATCCTTGCCTTCCAGCTTGGAATTGAAGTAGTTGTGATTCGCTCCATATAGATACACCAGTGAGACAGGAGACTTCCGGTCTTGCCGTATCGCCTCCCGATCATACGAGCGCTGCCCGTCCAGACTCACCACATCTCCGTCATACTGTGGAATGATGATTCCTACAGGAACATCAGGGAACGGCGTCTTCATCGTGAAGAATTGGATCGGTGCCGCCATCACAATGCCTTCCAGCTTCATGTCCGCGTCTGCCGAGACCAGTTCCGCCATCGCATGCGTCAGCTGTCCACTCCGGGAATGGCCTATCACAGATACTCTCTCCAGATCTCCCCGACCCTTAAGCGATACGCCGTAACCTGCGTCCTCCCCTTGAAGCGCCCGCTTGAACGCCTTCAGCTGCGTCTGCATAATGGCATTGAATCGCTCGTGCTCTATGGGCTCGCCGTGCTCCCACACATAGTGAGCATTTACATCCACGCTAACGGTCAGATATCCTTGCCGAGCTAGATCTCTAACCAAGTAGGTGAAGCCTTGATCGTAGCGATCGGTGTCATACTTCTTGATGGGGTGATTCCCGTGAAAAACAAAAACAACCGGACGCTTCCTCGTACCAGTAGGCACCCCAAGCGTCCCCTTGACCGTGTAAGGGACCTTCCAGCCTGTCGCTTGGACAATCTCGCTGGCTCCTAGGTTATAGTCCACAATCTGCGGCTCACCGAACGTCTCCTTCACCGGAGTGACGGTTGGAGACGCTGCCGGCGTCTGTGACGGCTTCACTGAAGGGTCAAGCTCGTTATTCACATCGCCATTCGAGGTACATCCACTGAACATGAGACCTGCCATGGCAAGCGTTGCTATCCACGTCATTGTTCGGCGTCTAATCCCCATCTAGTCCATCCTCCATAGGTGTATCTCCTAAGCTAACTTAGCTGCAGTATGGGGCATCAACAATGATGCTAATCATCTAGGAATGAGCATGCAGCGAGATCGTACAGCCGCCTGCCGAGCTGTCTCCCCATAGCATATCCAGCACATCCCCGTCCTGCAGAGCACCCACCCCTGCCGGTGTGCCGGTGTAGATGATGTCGCCTGCTCCGAGGCCGAACCGTGTTCCGATATGATGAATGAGCTGCTGGGTAGGGAAGATCATATCCCGCACGTTGCCCCGCTGCGCCTCTACACCGTTCCGCACGAGGACGAAGTCCTGCTCCTGCAGCGCTTCAGCACCCGGATACGGCAGCCACTCACCGAGTGTGGCCGAGTTCTTGAACCCCTTGGCGTCCAGCCACGGATGCCCCTTCTCCTTCAGCTTGCTCTGTACATCCCGCAGCGTCAGATCAAGGCCAAGCGTCATGCCGTCAATCAGCTCATCTGGCGCCATTCCTGGCTCATAATCACGGCCAATTCGAATGACCAGCTCCAGCTCGAAGTGAACCTCACCGCGGTCTCCCGGCAGCGTGACAGCTCCTCCATTCATTGAGGCTAGAGCATGAGTTGGCTTGGTGAAAACCATCGGAGACTTCGGCACTTCATTGCCAAGCTCCAGCGCATGCAGCCGGTAGTTACGGCCGATGCAGTATATATTGCGTATGGACGAGAAGTCCTTCGTACCATTAATCGTTGTCATCGTTAATCCCCTTCCAGCTCTTATACCGCTTAGCTCTTCTTCTGACTAGCGATCTGCTCAGCCAGCTCATTCAAGTACGTCCAGCGTTCCATTAGCTCCTCAAGCTTGCCTTCCAGCTGCTCCTGCTCCGAGGACAGCTCCTGCAGCAGGACGGAATCACTCGCGGATTGCTCCATGCGCTTAGCAATGTCCCCAAGCTTCGCTTCCGTCTCTTCAATCCAGCCGTCGATCTGCTCGAAGTCCTTCTGCTCCTTGTAGGACATCTTCGCGGCGCGCTCTCTGCTCAGCGGCTCATTCTTCGGAGCCGCTGCTTCAGCTGCTTGAGCTTCTGTGACGGCAGGTGCCGTCTTCGCCACACTAGCAGACAACGAGGAGTGCCCTGCAGCTGCCGGAGCCTCAGTGCGTCCCACAGACTCCTGATAATCCGAATAATTACCGGTATGATGTGTAATGACACCTTCCCCTTCGAAGGCAAGGATTCGATCCACTGTACGGTCTAGGAAGTAGCGGTCATGCGAGACGATGAACACAACGCCGGGGAAGTCATCCAGATAATCTTCCAGCACGGTCAGTGTGGCAATATCCAGATCATTCGTCGGCTCATCGAGCATGAGCACGTTCGGCGCATCCATCAGCACGCGCAGAAGCTGAAGCCTGCGCTTCTCGCCGCCGGACAGCTTCGCAATCGGCGACCACTGCATCGCGGGCGGGAATAGGAACCGCTCGAGCATTTGCCCTGCGGAGATGGTATTGCCATCCGCGGTTTTGATTTGCTCGGCATTCGCACGAATGTATTCGATGACTCGGACGGTTCCGTCCATCTCTTCATGCTCCTGGGAGAACCACCCGAGCTTCACAGTCGGTCCCATCTCGGCAGTGCCGCTGTCCGGCTGCAGCTTGCCCGCAATGAGCTTCAGCAGGGTGGACTTGCCGCTTCCGTTGCGCCCGACGATGCCGACCCGGTCCTCCGGTACCGCAATGTAGCTGAAGTCTCGAATAAGGGTGCGCCCGCTCATCGCCTTCGTCAGTCCTTCAACCTCGACAATCTTCTTGCCCAGCCGCGTTGAAGCAACCGACACCTCCAGCTTGCCGCCGGCTGCCTTCGGCCCCTGCTTCTTCAGCTCCTCGAACCGGTCGATCCGCGCCTTCTGCTTCGTCGTCCGCGCCTTCGCCCCGCGCCGAATCCAGGCCAGCTCATTACGCATCAAGTTCTGCCGCTTGTCCTCCGTAGCTGCCTCGCGCTCTTCGCGCTCCAGCTTCAGCTCGAGGAATCGGCTGTAGTTGGCCGTGTAGAAGTGCGCTTGCCCCTTGTCCAGCTCAATGACCCGATTGCTCACACGATCCAGGAAGTAGCGGTCATGCGTAATCATCATCAGCGCGCCCTTGCGCTTCTGCAGCATGCTCTCCAGCCAAGCGACCGATTCATTGTCAATGTGGTTCGTCGGCTCATCGAGGATGAGCAGGTCGGAAGGCTGCAGCAGGGCCGCGGCCATCGCTACACGCTTGCGCTGTCCCCCAGACATGGCGCTGACCTTCGCTTCGTAATCCTGAATGCCGAGCTTCGTGAGCGCAATGCGCGCATCTGCCTCCAGATCCCATGCATCCAGCTCATCCATTCGCTGATTGGCCGCAATGAGACGGTTCTGCAGCGCTTCGTCAGCCGGATTCAGCTCAATTGCTTCCATCGCCGCCGTATATTCTCGTACCGCCTTCAGCTGCGGGGTATCGCCGCCAAGCACATGCTCCAGAGCCGTCTCAGAGGGCTCGAATACAGGATCCTGCGAGAGCATGCGGATACGCACCCGATTGCCGACCGACACCTGGCCGGAGTCTGCCGGCTCGAGCCCTGCAATTACCTTCAGGAACGTGGACTTGCCCGTCCCGTTCACGCCAATGATGCCAATCTTGTCGCCATCCTCGACACCGAAGGTAACGTTCTCGAATAACAGCTTTTCGCCGTAGGTTTTCGTTATATTTTCAATCGATAGTAGATGCATGGTCATATCCTCTTCTTGTATCAGTCGTTAGACGGCACCACGCGTGGAACCGTATATAATCGTTATTCTAACACAGATGGGAACCTCTTGGCGTCACACTCCCGGGCGTCATTCATGTAATAATACCTGACACATACATTGCGCTAACCTCACTCTCGCAAGTATATTAGAAGAATACGATACCAGATAGCCGCAACGGAGGGGAACGGGCATGCCAGGTGAACTCATATTAACCGTAGATGACGAAGTCAGAATTGGGGAACTCATCGGAATGTACCTATGCAAGGACGGATTCCGCCATATGAATGCAACAAGCGGGAAGCAGGCGATCGAACTCACCAAGAGTGAGCAGCCTTCACTAATCGTACTCGATGTGCTGCTGCCGGATATTGAAGGTTATGAGCTGTGCGCGCGGCTGCGCCAGAACACGGATGTGCCAATCGTATTCCTAACCTGCAAGGACACAGAGATTGACAAGGTAGTAGGACTGAGCGTCGGAGCCGATGATTACATGAGCAAGCCATTCAGCCCCGTCGAGCTGGTCGCTCGCATCAAGGCTCAGCTTCGCCGCAATCGGATTGCCGGAGCCAGAGAGGCGGATGTCCGGACTTCCGTTATAGCCTCCAGGCATGTGCAGCTGCACCTCGATGCTCATGAAGCTTACGTAGACAACCGAAGGATTGAGCTGTCGGCTAAGGAATTCCAATTACTAGCCTACCTGATGCAGAACGCGCGCCAGGTGCTGACCACCGAACGTCTACTCACTCATATATGGGGATATGACAGCAGCCTGGATACGAAGACCCTTCAAGTACATATAGGTCACCTTCGCAAAAAAATTGAAACCACCCCTTCCTCACCGACGCAAATTGTCACGATAAGAGGAATAGGCTACAAATTCGATGAATCTGTCCAAGCACGTTAATAAGCTGCTCCAGCCGCGCACCTTCGCGTTCCAGATGCTGTCGGCGATGCTCATTGTCTCTCTTATCCCCCTCGTGCTGCTGTCCGTCGTCGCCGGTCAGACGGTGAATAAGCAGCTCGCCCACTTCAACGAGCTGAACACCGCGCTTATTGAGAAGAACTTCATTCATATGTACGTAGCCAACATTGAGGAGCAGGCCCGAGCCATTAATACCGAGCTCAGGCTTATAGAGGATGCCGTTCTGCTTGCCAAGGCTATGGCAGAGTCTATCTTCACCTATGAATCCAAGTCAGATATACCTCCTCTATCCTTCACTTACGATAGCGGGAAGATGAGGTATATAGAGAGAGTTCAAGATGGCAAGGGCGTCGTATCCATCCGTACGGCGAGCCAGCTCGTACCGCCCACTCCGCAGCAAGCCTATGATTTTGCCAGAAGCAAGGCACTCTATCCCTTATTCGAATCTGAGACCACCAGGAATCCTAATATCGTATCTATGTACTATATTCACCCTCAATCGGGGGCGTTCTACTACCCAGAGTACAGAGGCAGCAATGAGAACAGCCATCCCCGGCCAACCTATTCCTTGACGTCCTACAACTTCTATTCCGATGCACTGGGCATTAAGCCTCGGGTCAATCAAGTGGCATGGACCAAGCCGTATCTGGATATTACACCGCGAGGGTGGATGTTCACTGCCACGACACCCGTCTATGATGAGAATCAGGTGCTGCGAGGAGTAGTAGCTGCCGATGTGACGATCAATCAATTCGTTAACAATGTACTGGACATGCACTTCGATGATGGCACAGGATTAGCCCTGCTGCTGAACACCGATCAGGAGTTAATAGCCGCGCAGCAGCATCCCGATTACCAGCTCTCACAGCTCAATCTTGCCGAGCTATTCGATCCGGGAACGAAGGACAGCTATCGAAGACTGACCCTTGATGGGGAAGAGAAGGTCGTCTTCAGCCGCTCGATCGGAACGACCAACTGGACACTAGGCTATATCATCCCGGAGAGCAGACTGCTGGAGCCGATTCAATCTGCTAATCTTGCACTCGTCACGGAGACTAGGGAGAAGCTCATCCTGCTGCTCTCTGTACTCGGACTAGTTGCCCTGCTGCTCAGTATTCTGCTAGCCCTCTACCTGCGTTCCAAGGTGGCACGTCCCGTCCATCTGCTCACCGGAGCATTCGCCGAGATGGGAGCCGGCCAATTCACCACCTCGCTTCACGACACGAGAACGCTGGAGTTCAATCAGCTGCTAAGCTCCTTCAACCGGATGGCGGGCAAGATTCGGGAGCTCGTGGAGCAGCAGTCCGAGCTGAACCAGCAGCTGGAGAAGAAGGTAGAGCGAAGAACAGAGGATCTGCGGGATATGAATACAGAGCTGCAGCTGAAGGTGGAGGACTTGCTTCGGCTCGAGCACTGGCGTCAAGAGCTGTTCATGTACATCTCCCATGACCTGAAGACACCGATTACACTTATACGCGGATATATTGAAGCCATTAATGACGGGACGATTCCAGAGAAGGATATTACGCTCTACCTGCGAAGGATCTATGAGGATATTCAGACGATTAACCAATTCGTGCGCAATCTGAACGAGCTTAGTCTCCTGGAGACTAGACAGCTCTCCAGTGAGTTCCACCACGTGGACAGCTATACCTTCTATTCGGATACCGTCCTGAAGTGGGATGCCTACTTGAAGCTGGAGCGAAGACCCTTCTTCACAAGCGTACCGGACAAGGCGGCTAGCCACACTGGCGATGAAGCTCGTCAGTCTACGAGCAGCTGCTTCCTTGGAGATCCTCATCTGATTAGACGAATCATTGACAACTTAATGGATAACGCGCTTAAGTATTCCGATCCAGGCTGCCCTATTCGATACGAATATGAATGTAAGGGTGAGACGGTAGAATTCCGCGTCATCGACGAAGGAAGCGGCCTCTCGATTGAAGACATGGCTTATGTATTCCAATCCTTCTACCGTGTCGACAAGTCGCGCAACAGCGGCATTCCCGGCAGCGGTCTCGGTCTATCCATCGCTAAGGAGATCGCTGACATGCATAACGGACAACTAACGGTACGCCGCAACGAAGAGCGTGGTACCGGCTGTATCTTCACCCTGACATTGCCACTGCTGAGCGCTGAGACAGCCATCGCGCAGAGCAATCTCAACTCTTAATCCCCGGTCTCTAGCAGCACGAAGCAGACCGCCCACCTCCCTTATTAAGGAAGTTGAGCGGTCTGTTTTTTTTGCTGAGAAGCTGCTTATTCCGTTGGAACCTTGGCCAAGTCTAGTGTAGGCGTCTCATTGAAGAAGTTGAATGGCTTAATCATCGCGGTTACCCACTCTGTAGGCATAATCGGGAATTCTTCCGCACGCATGACATGCGTCGTCCCCGTCGTCAGCCAGACGACCGTATCCTTGTTCACAATACTTCGATTCTGCTGCGTCCACAGCCCAAGTCCAGTGTCTGTATTATGGGTGGTGTACTTCCCTTCTGAGTACTGCTCGTCCTTCTTGTATGGAGTGACCCAGATATGATTATTAATGAATTCAGCACGCTTCAGCACATAATCTGTCTTCGTGAACAACGGCTCCTCCATGAACGGATGCGTCCCGCCGGCATAAGGCATTACTTGGTAGCCTGTTGCGTAGCCCAGCTTGTTCTCCTTCACGGAATTTTTGACAATAACCATCTTATCCGCATCATACTTATGAATCGCTTCCTGCTCTGTCCTATACGTCTTCTCGAGTGTAATCATCTCACTGCGAGCGAATTCCGGATCAGCGACCGTAACAGCCTTAGGCAGAATCTCTCCAACCGAGTTCATGGCGCCATCCACATCAAGATCCAGGCGGTAGCTGAAAATATGCTGATGAGTAGGAGCGACGATATTCTCATCTACCAGCTTGCCATTACGCGTCTCCTTCTTAGCCGTTGGATCATCCATGTTCTTGGCCTTGGCCGCCTTCACCTGAGCAAGCCCTGTCGCACCGGCCATGATCTTAACCGAACCGTTCTGCAGGAACACCCAGTCCAGCACATAGTCATAGTTGCCAATCGTTGATATAGCCCGAAGCACCAGCTCCCTGCGTTCGCGAGCCTCGCCGTTATGAGACCACTCTGGATCTGCATAACGCTCGAACAAGGCGAATGCATTCTTGATGACTGCAGCCTTGCCCTCTGTATTATTTATTGCTGCATCGAAGAATATCGCATTCGAAGGGGCATCCGAGCCTTTATTAAGCTCACGCGTGGAGAGACCAACGCCGTATTCGCCAGCGTCCATGAATATTTTGTACAGCCACGCCGGATCAGGGTCGCCGTAAGGCACCATCATACCGCCGAGCCCGCCCTCATACATGATCTTGCGCTTATTCCCGTTCTCGGTATAGGAGACGGTTGAGATCATCGGTCCAACACGAGGATCCAAGCGGAAGTGGAACTTCCAGTTCTGCCAATCAATCATAGAGCCCTTCACAGAGAAGCTCGCGCCATCCGGCTGGGATATAATGAGCGGCTTGATCTCTGCCGTACGCTTCGTATTGATTACCTTCGAATAGTCATTCGGATCGGTTGGAGTCGGGGGATTGCCCGTCTCGTATATTTTCAACACCTTCTTCGTATTCAGGTCAACGAGGAAGGATAGGCCATCCATTGGATGGGCGAAGTTATTAACTGCGCCTGCCACCTTCGGACGAGGAACGGATATTGCGAGGCGCGAGCCCGGAGGCGTAAGCTCAGGACCGTAGTCACCCAGAGGTCCGTCTGCGAAGGACACCTTGCTAAGATCCGTAATCCCTCTTCTAGCAAGAGCGGCTACAGCGTCCTTATCCGCTTCCACAATCGCTTCAGATTGGCCCCATTCCGTATAGAACGGCCATCCCTGCTTCACTTCCTTCCAGTAGGTAACCTGGCTGGTATCCAGATTGACCGTACCCTCGTAAGGCTTGCTGCCCTTGATTAGAGTGAAGGTCGCTTCCCGAGGAAGCTGTGCTCCTCCCTTGTCATCCCACTCCCACACCTTGAGCTTATCCGGCTCCTCCAGCTTGATCTCGGAGAAGTACATGTCTTTGCTGCCATATTGCGAGCTGCGAATGATGGTTGAAGCCTTCTCAATCTCCTGAGGAGTCAGAGGGTTAAGCGGATGATAGACCATCTTCTCCACTGCAGCAGCACTTAGGCGGCCCAGACCGAATGTGTTTGTCACTAGATTAACGGATCCAAGCGCTACGAATGTGGCAAGTGCCGTTACAATTAATTTTTTCCTCTTCATCGTACCCCTCCATGTTCATACTCTTCCTATGCCAATTGCTATGCTATCTCTAACCTTCGCCTTCTCCGCACTACCATCGCATCCCTCCAGTTCCAACTTGATGTCACCTATCCTAACATCCCAAGGTAATAGCTGAAGCCTATTCTGGTAAATTCGACTTAATAGGTTGAGGGGAATTGGGTAAACCGATGAGTATAAGAATATGAATCGTCCTCACGCGCGCAGCAAAAACATAATGTGAATCGCCCTCATACGTACAGCAAAAACCCGCCGGCCGTTATGGCCTGCGGGCTTCCTTATTTAATCATTTTCACACTGTAACTATAAATGGAATGATCATATCCACCCCACCCCGCCGGAATTGCCCCCACAGCTTATAGGTGCCGCTAACGGGAAAGCTCACTCCAAACACGGCTTGCGGACCAGAAGATGCCCAGTTAAGAGGATGCACATGAATGAATTGCTGCAAAGCTTCATCAATAGCCACCACATGCCCTACCGCGCCGAGGTACAGCTCCAGGTCCTCGACCGGCTCACCTGTCTTCCCATCTGTGAACGTATACGTCATGGAGGTTGCAGAACCAGGTGCTGGCTTATCAGCGAACTCAAGCTGAACCTTCATGCCATGGACATGAGCTGTGAGAGAGTCGCTCTCCTCTAGAGGTACAGGCTGATTAAGCTTCCCTTGTACCTGAACCGATACCGACCTTGTCAGCTCGTTCATACCGGTCGGCAGGAAGTCGGCGTAGAGCTTGTAAGTCCCGCCAGTCGGGAAGGATACATTCACCTTGAAATGACCCTGTCCCGTGTATTCAGGATGGATATGCTGGAAGTACTGCAAGTCCTCGCTGACGACAATCAAGTGCATGAGCTTCTCATTGGTGATGACGAAGTCCTTGAGGAGCTCTCCTTGACCATTAGTAATCGTTAGCGACAGATCGGAATGAACTCCTGCTTGCGGCGGCCCTCCTGTCCATTCTATCTGCAATTGTACCGCCTTCTCCGAAGCGGACTCCATCCCATGACCAGCATGGCGATGAGCCAACGACAGAGCGTAAGGATCCAGGAACGGATCCGACAAGTCAGCACGCCCAGCTGATCTGCCCGCACCTTGCAGCAGAGATACAGCAGCGAAGGCTATCATCGTCATTAGCAGCAGCATTATCCACTTGTACTTAATGAGCATTCACTCTCCACATCCCTCTATCACTCTGTCTAGATACTCATTGTAGAGCACAGAGGTAAATCTCGTAGGAACGGCAGGTAAAGGGGAGGTAAAATCAAGTCAAACCCGATTACTTCGTTCGTATGACTGATAGCCAGGACCCTTGTATTTGCCAAGGTCAGCTTCGCTAGGGATACGAGCAGCTTGGTCTCTTATGCTCGGGGGGACCGTTACGGGGAAGGCTTCGTCTTGCTCGGCTGCATCTATTCGTGCAGCAGATGCCGCGAAGCTTAGAGCCGGCGGAGCGAGAGGTCCGCCTCGCTGAGCTGGCCTTGGCGGAGGAGGCTCGTACGAGCGGGCTCGGTCCGAGCGATGAGCTGCCCCTGCCGGACGACGTACCGGCAAGGGGGCTGCCTGCGCAGGAGATCGCGGGGGTCATCCGCGTCTACGAGCACGAATGAGGCTGGCTTGCCTGGGGCCAGCCCGTACTGGTGAGTAATGCCGAGCGCCTGCGCGGCATTGGTCGTGATCATGGCGACGGCCTGCTCCAGCTCGGAGAGGCCCGTCATATGGGCTAGGTGGACCGCCATGTGGGCGGCGGTCAGCATGCTGCCGCTGCCGAGCGGATAGAACGGCGTCGCGATGTCATCATGCGCGACGGCGACGTTCACCCCGGCTGCGGTCAGCTCCGCAATGCGCGCGATCCCCCTTCCCTTCGGGAAGGAGTCGAAGCGCCCTTGCATCGCGCTGTTAATGAGCGGGCAGCAGACGATGTTCATGCCCGCTGCAGCCACTTGACCGGCGAGCTTACGGAAGTAAGCCTCGCCGTAATAGGCCGTCGCGTTCACGTGCGCAGCCGTGACACGCGGGCCTAGCCCGAAGCGGCTGGTGCGCTCAGCCGCCGCTTCCAGATAGCGCGAGTGGGCATCGTCCAGCTCATCGCAGAACAAGTGCAGCTGGCAGCCGGTATCTGCTGCCAGCGCGAACACATCGTCCAGCGACGCGATGCCCGCCTCGCGGGACGGCTCCCCATGGGGGATGGCGCTGATGCCATCTGCGCCGAGCCGCAGCGCCTCGCGCAGCCGCGCTCGGTTATCCGGGCATGCGATGAGCCCGTCCTGAGGGAAGGCGATGACCTGCAGGTCAACGAGTCCGGCCATCGACTCCTTCAGCTCCAGCAGAGTCCGCAACGCGGTCATGCTAGGCTCCGAGATATCGGCGTGCGTGCGAACATGCAGCACGCCCTGCCCAACCAAGCTATGCAGGACTGCCGTTGCCCGTCGCAGCACATCCTCTCGGGTGAGCAACTGCTTCCTCCGCCCCCACACCTTAATGCCCTCGAACAGTGTCCCGCTCTCATTCCATTCCGGATCACCTGCCGTCAGCACAGTGTCGAGGTGAATATGGGACTCCACATAGGGAGGCAGCATGAGCATGCCCTCTCCATCCAGCACCTCCTCTTCGACCAGTTCTTCGAGCGCGTGCCTGCCACTTCCCTCGTTTATGCCCTCCAATATAGTTCCCGACTCACCCCATTCAACCTGAGCCTGTTCCTGATGCACTTCCTTGAAGAGTCTGAACTGACCATTTACAATGGTCACATCCACCAGCCCCTCCTTCCCTGGCATTCTTACATTTCGCACCAATCTAATCATGCTAATCGCCCCCATCAGTTCTATCGCCAATTGTCCACTAAGCCACCAACTACCTGCTGGCTCTAACTATGTCAGGTCTAGCACCGCTATTATTCTTAGACTGGCCCTTATAGACAAAACAGCGACAGCCTTGGGCCAGAAAATAAACCCTAGACTAGCGCTGTTTTATCCATCTAACGCCGGATAACCTTTTTATTCTTGGTCTGGATTCTCGATAGATCCCATGAATAGCATTGTACCTGTCGAACCGTCTTCGATCGTGAAGAAGAACGGTCTGTTGACCTCCATGGAGAAGGATTGTCTTGCCGACGTCGTTTGCATCAGCACTGATGTTACCGCAGCCGCTTCCGTTCCTTGCTCATTGACTTCGATAAATGTTTTATGCAGTACCTCACCGATGTAAAGACTTGGCTTGATTGGCCCCATGTTGCCGAAGTTAGCACGTTCTGGGTCAAATGCGATTTCCATGCCCAAAGCTTTTAGAGTATCGTTTAATGAAACGGAGTACTCTGACTTGAATCGCGGTATGCGGAGTTGTCCATCAGTCATATGAAACCCTTTTGTCATTTGGTCAATGTCTGAGAGTAATACGGACATCATTTTACTGAGATCGGGACTTTTCACAGTTGGCAAGTATATAACCATTCGCATAGCACCTTTACCGTATGGCATGCGAACAGCCTCATAACCTTCCCCCATTTTGTACTCGTATTCACCTGATTGTCTCATCATGGGGACCTGAACTGCCGGTCCATCTGGAATAAAGAATTCACCTTCAGATGTAGCTTCTTTTTCGAACGGATGCGCCCATTCTCCTTTAAAATAAATGGCGTTTATCAAGAACAACACCGTCAATGGATCGATCGGTCCTTCTACAATCTTTTCAATCTTTCCATTCGTATTCTTTTTCACCCAACGATTGATTTGATCGGGCGCTCCGGATGAGGCCAAGTCCAGCGTTGTCACCTCGGCGTCGTAAAAAGTCCGGTTGTTGTCAAGGAACGGTTTATGGAATTCCTTACCTTCTGAAGCCCACAGCGAGTTTGCAACACTTAGAGACACACTTGGGTCGGTATGTTCAAGCACATCATTCAGCACCTGATTCCCCCTGTTGATGTCATGAAGTGTCATCCCTTTGAGCTGCAGCACCTCTTCCATTGCCGCCTTGGTCTCTGCTTCTGCACCGTTATAAGTCATAGCTAATGCGTTCTCAATACTCAGAGGTGAGATGACCTTATTGCCGCTGAGCTTATCCGATAGAAGAAGTTCTTTGAATAACGCCACACCAAATTTATTGTTCGCCTGCACCATCCTCTTGTCCACATCATCCGAGGAATACATCTGTGTCGCTGGAGTAGGAGATGCTGCCCCTTTCATCGCGCCTCCTCCTCCGCATCCAGTAACCGTCAGTAATACTGCCATGAAGCTTATAGCTAACCTTTTTTTCATACCTATCCCCCAGAGACAATTGATCATCTCTAGACGGGTTATAGAATGAATAAGTTGCAGCAGGAATAAGAGAATTAACAACGGTTATAGCGTTGCAGAGTCTGCTCACTTGCTATGTGCACGCAGCTACCGGAACGAAGCCCGCTCACTCGCCTCCGCCCACAGCGACGCGAGTCCGCTGTCCTGCCACTCCGCACGCGGAGCGGGGATGCGCAGCCACTGCTGCCCGCTGTACACCCAGCGGCGCTCTGGCTGCATGGCGAACAGCTCCTCCACAGAGCCCGCGTCCACGACGACGAATCGTGCGTCGGCTCCCGGAGCTACACCATATCCTTGCAGCCCCATCACCTCTGCCGGAGCCGTGCTGACCATCCGCAGCAGCGTCCGCAGATCGGCAGGACCGCCCATATGCGCCGCATACGAGCTGATCAGCGCAATCTGCAGCAGATCTCCGCGACCGAACGGATGGAACGGATCATGAATGTTATCCGATGCGATCGCGGTCACGATGCCTGCCTCCCACAGCTGCTTCAGCCTCGTCACTCCACGGCGAACGGGATAGTTGTCTTCCCTCCCCTGCAAGTACAGATTCACGGCCGGCAGCGATACCGCCTTCAAGCCCGCTTCCCGCATATCCGCGATAACCGCCTCCGCAGCAGCGTCACTCATGGAAGCCAGCGAACAGAGATGGTCCGCCGTCACCCTTCCCTGCATCCCATACTCCAGCGTCAGCTTGGCCGCATACTGCACGGTCCGGCTGTCTGAACGATCATTCTCATCCGAGTGCAGATCGACCAGACATCCATGCTTCGCCGCCAGCTTGAAAATAAATTCCATATGCTGCTTCGGATCCGCAGACAGATGAGGTGCTCCGCCCAGTCCATCTACTCCCATTCGGAGCGACTCCTCAACAGCAGCCAGCACTTCCGTACTTAACCCATAGCCAATCATGGGAATAAGCTGCATGGTTAAGTAAGGAGCCAGCTCTGCACGCACTTCGAGCGCAGCCTCTATCGTATTCATAGCCGTCCGAATAGATGGATTCGTATTGAAGTCCAGGTGCGTCCTCAGATAGGTCGTCCCATAGGACAAGGCTTGCAGCGCAGCGCGCATCATACGCGCCTTGATCTCCTGCTTGGTGAAGGAGCCAGCCGCTGCGCCATAATTAACGCAAGCCTCTATCAGCGTCCCGCTCTCATTCGGAACTCTTCCAAGGGAGAACGCCTTATCCAGATGCATATGGGAGTCAACGAGGCCGGGCAGCAGCAGCTTGCCTTCCACATCGAGCCGCAGGACTTGCCGAGTGGAAGCGTCTTCGGAGTACAGGGAGGAGCCCTGCACCTCAGAGCTTCCAGCATCAGGCTGCTGTCTTGAGACCCCTTCACTTCCCCGCTCTGCTGAAGATGCAGGAATGGGAGAGAGTACTGAACGTGTCAGCACTCTCCCGCTCCACTCCTCCATTGACACGAACCCATCATCCGATCCAATATAAGCGGCCTGCTTCATCACACTGACCCACTTACCTGCCTCTGCCCGCAGGACATACAGACTGCCCTCGTCGCCAAGCGGCATTCTCACATTACGCAATTCAAGCACATCTGCTATCGTCATGTCTGTCACCTCTCTAGCTCCATCTCAGCATCAGTTGTACTGACTAGCCCCGTATCAGCCGCTTATTTACTTCTTAGGAAGGAACTCCGTCGTGAATGCCTTGCTCACATCCTGCTTCTCCTTGAGCACGCCCACCTCGACGAGCTGCTCGTTCATCGCTTCCCACCGCTCCGTCGTCATGATGCCAATTCCGCCCGCTTCTGCATCTCCACCCGTAATGAGAGGCTTGATGGCGACTGCGCCGAACTCCATTTTCGCCTCAGGCGTATCGGGGTTGCGTTCCTTAATGATTGGGTTAATCTCCTTGTAGTTATCCAGATAGTACTCCCAGCCCTTAATCGTCGCCTCGACGAAGGCGCGCACCTGCTCCGGATGCTCCTTAATCATCTTCTCCGTCGTATACGCGAGATTGCCGTAAGGGGCGAAGCCGGAATCCGCGTTCAGCAGATACTCCGACTCAATGCCTTGAAGCTTCAGATCATAAGGCTCGGACGTAATGTAGGATTGCACGACAGACGTCTCATCCGCCATGAAGCTGCTCAGCTCGAAGTTGTACTTCATCTCCGTCACCTTATCCAGCTTGTACTTCTTCTTAATGAATTCCCAATACCCGGCCCCGCTGCCCACGAACACCTTGCGGCCGTTCAGATCCTCGAAGCCCTTAATATCCTGTCCCTTACGGAACAACAGAGCTTGAGGACTCTTCTGGAAAATCCCCGCAACCGCAACGACCGGTATCCCGTTCGAACGAGAGATGAGAATCTCATCGGTGGAGCCCATGCCGAACTGTGCCTTGCCGGAAGCGATCAGAGCAGCAGCCGATACGCCAGGCCCGCCGGAGGTAATCGTCATATCAAGGCCCGCTTCCTTGTAGAAGCCCTTAGCCAGCGCCGTGTAATTCCCGCCATGCTCCGGCTGCGCCACCCAGTTCGTCACCTGCGTCACCTTGAATAGTTCATCCTTGGCAGGCTCATTGTTCCCACCGCTGCAGCCCGCTAGTCCAACCACTGCTGCAAGCGCGATTACCATACTTCCAACCAGACCTCTGCGAACCTTACCAGTATGCATCCTCATTCTACTCATCTTGCTCCAGCCTCCTATATGATCTCTGTATAGTAGTCCAACTAATAGCGGCTAATTCTCAGTACGCATCTCGGATTCATGCCAGGAGCTAAGCATCCACTTGGAGAATAGATTCACCAGCAGGAAGAACCCAATGCCAAGCGCGGATGCGGCTAGGCCGCAGGCGAATAGGTAAGGCGTCTGCAGTCTGGAAGCAGATACCGTAATGGCATAACCTAGTCCCCCCTTAATGCCTCCAATCCCTGCGACGTATTCTCCTACGATGGCTCCGATAATGGAGAGGGAGCAGGAGATTTTCAGACCGCCAACGATATAAGGTAGGGCCGCCGGTATACGGAGCTTCCACATGACTTGAAGACGGGAAGCGTTGTAGAGGTGGAACAGGTTCTTCATATTCTGATCGGTGGAATTGAGGCCTATGAGTGTATTGGATAGCATGGGGAAGAAGGCAATGAGGAAGGCAATCGAGACGATGGCGTTCAGCCCCGGTCCGAACCAGATGACGATAATCGGCGCCACGGCCACGATCGGAATCGTCTGCAGAATAATCGCATACGGGTAGACGCTCCGCTCCACCGTCTTGGACAGCGCGAGCAGGATAGCGGCAGACACCCCGAGGATAATACTTAGGAAGAAGCCCAGCACAGACTCGATAATCGTCGTCAGCACGGAAGTCAGCAGATTCGTATAGCTCTCTTGAATGGAAGCATAGATATCGGAAGGCTTAGGAACGAGGTAACTCGGCACATCGAACAGCTGCACCCCAAGCTCCCACCCCCCGATGAAAATAACAAAAGTAAAAAGCGGAGCAATCGCCTTGCGAATCGCCTTCGTCAGGGCAGAAGGTCTAGCCTTCGCCGCTTGCTCTCTGAGCGCATCTGCCTGTGTACCAGCAAGCGCGGAGTCGGCGGTTAGATAGCTCTTGTCCATAGCCATGGGTGTCATCCCTCCTCTTGTTCTACAGATCCATCTCAATCTTGCCTGGATTAAGCAGCCCCAGCGGATCGTTCACCAGCTTCTGCTGCTGCATGCTCGGTCTAGCACCCGCACCTGCCTTCAGCGACCAGATATGAGGATCGCTCACCGACACACCTATCGATTCGAAGTAATGGATAATCTCATACAATCGCTCTTCATTAGTGTACCTAATGAGTGGAATGGAGCCCGGCACCACTCTACCGCCGCCTCGCATCCATTCGAAGTGAAGCAGCACTTCATCTCCGAACTTCGCCTTAATCAGCCGCTTCTGCTCCATGAACCGCTCAGGGGAGAAGCCGGCCTGAATGTAAGTGATAGCAGGGTCGGCCTTCAGCCCCCACAGCGTCGTATGGTTCCAGGTGAAGTCGGACAGTCCGACTCCCTTGCGATAGTTCTCGGGAGGGATGGTGTGCGTCATTCTTCCGCCGTACAAGGCCGCCAGTTGGTGCAGAGTGTCCAGGTCCGCTTCATTCGTCTCGATGAGCACCGCATGCGCATCCGTCTCCAGACACTTGGACAGCGGAGTGAAGAAGGAGGGAATCGGCCACTCCATAGGTGCGATGAGACGCTTGCCGATGCCGTCATGTCTGGCCAGCGCATCTGCGAACAAGAGCGAATCCTCGAAGTGAGGCCGATCGAAGGAGATGATACTCTGCCTCCATTCGTTGCGTGGAGCGAGCGGAATGAGCAGCTCCGTCACAATGCCGGTCGTACCGTAGCTATGAATGTAGTTGAACAGCTCCTCTCCGGTGACAACCAGTCGCTGCGGCTCTTCCTCCATCGTATAGATGACAGCCTCAAGCACGTTGCCATCCCACAGATTGCCCCAAGTGATCGATCCGATGCCGCCAGATCCGCCGCTAATGAATCCGCCGACTGTCGCCTTCACGTAGGTGCTCGGGTAGATGCGCAGCTCCTGCCCCCGCTCCCGGGCGGTCCGCTCCAGCACACCCAGCTTCACACCGCACTGGACTCTGGCGAGTCCATCTCTCAGCTCGATAATCCGGTTCATCCCGCTCAGGTCAAGCACGATGCCTCCTTGGAGCGGAACAGCCTGCCCGTAGTTGCCGGTTCCTGCTCCTCGCGTCGTTATGGGAATGCGGTGCTTGTATGCGAACGAGAGCACCTGCGCTACTTCCTCTTCGGTTACCGGCTGGACGACCGCCTCCGCTACCTTGTCCCTCAGCTTGCTCTCCAGTACGGGGGAGTACCAATAGTAGTCTTTCGAGAGCTTCTCAATAGATGCCCTATCCTGAAGCACCTTATCCTCGCCGAACAGCTCCGTTATATCCTTCATCCATACCATCGTCTGCACCTCGCTTACGCCTCCTTCACAACACCGTAGCTATTCGCTTATCCTGACTGACCGTCTTTTCACCAGCTCACCTGACATTCTTCCCCAACTGATGATCGTCCTCACCTGATGGGCATCCTCACCTAATGGGCATCCTGCTTGATGGTCATCTTCACCTGCCTCACCTGACGGTTCTCTTCACCTGACAGACAGCCTTGCCCCTCCCTTGCCGCCTAATGCTTCAATGTTCCAGACACTTCGCGAACGAGCTCGCTGAATTGGGCGTCCGAACGGAAGGAATCATTACGCGGATAGGGAACGGGAATAGGTATCGTCGCTGCAATCTTGCCCGGTCTTGGCGTCATGACGACCACTCGTGTAGAGAGGAATACGGATTCGAACACATTGTGAGTGATGAAGAGCACCGTCATCTTCGGGTCCATCTGCCAGATGTTCAGCAGCTCATCCTGAAGGGTCTGCCTCGTAATCTCATCCAGAGCACCGAATGGCTCATCCATGAGCAGCAGCTTCGGTCGCTGAGCGAGGGCTCTTGCGATGGATACGCGCATTTTCATCCCGCCGGACAGTTCTCTTGGCAGTGACTTCATATGATCCTTCAGCCCAACCAGCTCCAGCACGCGTTCCGCCTCAGCCTTCTTCTCCCCCTTGGAGAAGCCGCGCAGCTCGAGGGGCAATCCGACATTATCGAGCAGGGAGCGCCACGGCAGCAGCGTATGCTCTTGGAAGACGAAGGCAATATCACTCTGCTTCAGCGCCTGCTTCGGCGACAGGCCGAGTATGTTCAGCACCCCCTGCGTAGGAGGAATCAATCCCGTAATCAGGTTGAAAATCGTCGACTTCCCGCAGCCCGACGGCCCCACGAAGCATAGGAACTCGCCCTCGTGAATGTTCAGGTTGACGTTCTGCAAGGCGATGGTCCCGTTCGGGTACACCTTGCTTAGGTTGCTCATCTCTACGATTCGCTGCGGGGGCTCTAGCTGTGGGGATGTCGCTATGGCTGCTGATGCTGGAATTCCGGAGGCGGTTGTCATTGCACCACCCCTTCTCTCTTCGCAATTAAGGATCTCATCTCGAAGCTCGCGAATTGTTGCAGCGCTTCTGCTAGAATCTTGCCGCCTCGGGCGAGGATGGCCTCTCCCTTCTCAGGAGTTGCGAGTGTCGAGTCGCCTCCGATTCCAGATACGGACACATCATCCATGACCCAGGCGAATGCCTTCGTCTTGAAGCCTAAGTAGGGGGAATCGGGGAAGTTGATGAATTCGCAGGGAAGGAGCTCGTCCGTGACCCAATGTCTTCGGAGCGCCATGACGAGCGAAGCCTCCTCGTCGCCGCCATGGATGCCGTATCGGCGTTCTTCCGCAGTGATGATGCCTTCAGACGGAATGTGTCCGCCCGTGTTCAGGTTCAGTACAGTGAGTCCTGTTGCAATGCGAATCTCTCGGCCCATCATGCTGAGCAGATCGACATTGCCGCCGTGAGTATTCCAGAACACCAGCTTGCGGAATCCGCTTCTAGCGAGGCTCTGAGCTATGTCCATTAATACGGCCATCAACGTCTGGGCCGAGAGGGTGATTGTTCCGGGGTGGTTCATATGCTCCGTGCTCTTACCGTAGGACAAGGCAGGGATGAGCCATATGTTCGAATCGACGGGCAGATGCTTGAACGTCTCCGTCATGAAGCCTTCGCCAATCAAGGTATCCGTGTAGGTAGGCAGCGCCGGGCCATGCTGCTCCGTTGCTCCAACCGGGAGCACCACTACCGCATTCTCCTTAGGCAGCTGTTCTACTTGCAGCCTAGACAACCTCGGCAGGAAGTGGGTATCCCATGCTTTGCCGTTGTACCGATCATTCATCATCACTCATGCACCTCCGTTATGCCCTCATTGTAGCCCCCTCGTCAGATATATGTAAACATACTTAACACAAGTTTGTAATTGGTCCTAATAATTTCGCGAATAGGTTGTGCTGAGTGCCTTTAGGGAAGGGGAGAACGACGATTTTTTACAAATGTTGTATAATTACATGTTTCAATTTTTGGTATTAGTCAAATATATAACATGCATGTAACACTTCTATTATTGAGTAAGCATGTAGGAGCACACCAATCCCGATTCTGCTTAGCAGGTTGCAAACGAAAGAGTCTCCTCGTTATGAGGAGACTCAAGGTAATTTACTATGTATCATATATCCTCTTTGTCCACCTCATACCACAACAAGCTGCTGAATGAGTCAGGAATACATGTACTATTCACCCAATAGTACTCACCGTTCAAACCAAGCTGAGCAGCGAGTATGTTTTGAGTGTATTTACCGGTTTGAACCTTCCATCTCTCGCTGGCAAAGGCTCTATCTTCTTGCATCATTTTTAAGATATCGCCCCAAGAGTAACGCCCGCCAGCGCGGTGCTCCATACTAATAATTTTCGTATGGTATCGCATTAGTTGACCTAGATCGACCTCTTTACTGATTTCGGAGTCCCATACCTTACTGAATTCAAAACCTTTTAGTTTAGATGCCTCAACCGCTTCTTTAAACGTGTCTGTAACATACACTCTCGTTTTGGGGAACTCAGGAATTTTAAAGATGTTCTTATCACGAATGTAAGCTTCAAGAAAGTAAATTTCTGAAATACCATCTACAAAACCAAGGCGGTTATTTTTCTCCACAACTGATTTCGTATAATCCAAACAATTGATTAAGCTCAGTACATTTACTAATACAAACTCATTTCCCTCTACAGTTGTCGGAAGGAATTGAACATCATCTTTAATAAGATCTGATACAACATCAAAGGCTTTTAGATTAAATACTGGAATACCTGCTGTTAAATAAGCTATTTCATTATGTCGTCCTTTTTTTACCAAGGAAATTCTGTTCTCATAGGAATGATGGATTGGAACCCCTTGAAAATCATTTTGATAATCTTCTAGCAGATTGAAATCTAATTCCATACATTTCTCAATGGGTCTCAATTGCCATATCTTCATAATATCCTCCTAGGTGCTATGCACGTTCCTCCTTATTATCGTGATAATTAATAGAATTGTTAATGAAAAAAGGAGTGACATTGAAACTACAGCAGGTTCTCTGCTGGTATCTCAATCTCACTCCGATAATGATTCTAACTGGCTTGTAGTACAACCTGTCTATCCTACCCCCGCTGCCCCGTCATCGCCTCCGGCTTCACGTAGGCGTCGAACTGCTCAGCGGTGAGCAAGCCGCTGCGAACGGCGGCTTCCTTCAGCGTCAGGCCCTCCTTGTGGGCCTGCTTAGCGATGGCTGCGGCGTTCTCATAGCCGATATGAGGATTGAGCGCCGTGACCAGCATCAGCGACTGCTGCAGGTTGCGCGCGATGACCTCATGGTTCGGCTCGATGCCGACGGCGCAGTGGTCATTGAAGGAGTGCAGCGCGTCCGAGAGCAGCCTGACCGACTGCAGGAAGTTGTAGAGAATGACGGGCTTGAACACGTTCAGCTCGAAGTTGCCCTGCGAGGCCGCGAAGCCGATCGCCGCGTCCGCACCCATCACTTGGCAGACGACCATCGTCATCGCCTCGCTCTGCGTGGGATTGACCTTGCCGGGCATGATGGAGCTGCCCGGCTCATTCGCCGGAATCGTAATCTCGCCGATTCCGCTTCTCGGTCCGCTGGCGAGCCAGCGGACGTCGTTGGCGATTTTCATCAGGTCGGCTGCCAGCGCCTTGATTGCCCCGTGCACATAGACCATCTGGTCATGGCTGGTGAGGGAGTGGAACTTGTTCGAGGCGGTAATGAAGGGTTCGCCTGTCAACGCAGCAACCTCCGCAGCAACAGCAACGGCATAGTCGGGGTGCGCATTGATGCCTGTCCCAACCGCTGTGCCTCCAAGAGCAAGCTCGTACATCGTACCAACGCTCTGCGAGATCATGGCTGCGGACTTCTCAAGCATCGCCTGCCAGCCACTAATCTCTTGGCCAAGCGTAATCGGCGTTGCATCCTGAAGATGCGTGCGGCCAATCTTCACGACATCGCGGAACTGCTCACTCTTCGCCGCCAGCGTCGCTCGAAGCACCTCGATAGCAGGAAGCAGCTGCTCACGAACAGCCAGCACGCCTGCAATATGCATCGCTGCCGGGAAGGTGTCGTTAGAGCTCTGCGATCGATTCACATCATCATTCGGATGTACGCGCAGGCCAGACTCAGCCGCAGCCCCCCGCTCCTCCAACAACTGATTCGCACGATGCGCGATGACCTCATTTACGTTCATATTCGTCTGCGTGCCGCTGCCTGTCTGCCAGACGACGAGCGGGAACTCATCGTCCCACTGCCCCGACAGAATCTCATCCGCCGCAGCCGCGATCACCGCAGCCTTCGCCTCATCCAGCACGCCCAGCTTGCGATTCGCTTCGGCCGATGCCTTCTTCACAATCGCCATCGCATACACCGCCGCCAGCGGCATCCGCTCCACGCCTATTCGGAAGTTCTCGCGGCTCCGCTGCGTCTGCGCTCCCCACAGCTTGTCCGCAGGCACCTGAATCTCGCCCATCGTGTCCTTCTCTATTCGATAGTCCATCACATTCCAACCTCCTTCAACTGTTGATCATCAACGAATATGTACAGCCCGCCAAGCTGCATGAGCAGCTGGCAGGCGCAGATGAATTAACGCTTCTTCTTGTTCTTCTTGGATACGCTGGCTCTCTTCGTGCTGCGTCCGCTGACTGAACCGTGGCCTCCATGGCTGCCATGACTGCCATGACGGCCGCCGCTGCGATTGTCCATGGCTCCACCGACGGAGTTGTTGTTGTCATCGACGTAACAGAAGAATTTACGGTGAACTGGAATACAATGAACACGGTCAACCACTCGGATCGGTTGAATAACGTCAACGAATTGCTTCACACAGCGGTCACGATATACCGTAATCGGATCAAGCACAATGGGGTCAATTTTGGGACAGCAATGATGATGATCTCTAGACATAAGGTTTTCCCTCCTTGTAAGCAGGCTTAGTCTAGTATACGTTAAGGCGCTTACCTTGCTTGGACTAGACCCCACGGGCTGCGCCTTACTTGATCTTAGCTAGTCCCTACACTGCTCCTTACTTGACCTGAGCTAGTCCACCCACCCACTCCACGATGGCCTGGCTAACCTGCCCAAGCTGCTCTTCCGGAGTAATGGTTGCGGGCTTATCCCCCTTCTGCTGCCCATATGAACCGAATTGTGCGTGATTCCCGCCCTCAATCTCGACATACTTCGTGTCCTCAGGCATATTGGGCTTGCCCTTATTCCAGCTCTCCACGTTCAATACCCCGTCCCGCGAGGCTGTAATCTGCAGTGCCTTCAGACCTGTCCCCTTCAGACTGCCTGCTTCATCTGCATAGGAGCCCATATAGAACACACCCCTCAGCTGCTCCTGGTGATTCACTGCATAACGCGAGGCGAACACCCCTCCAAGCGAATGACCCCCAATGACATACGTATCCTTAGGATGCTCGGCAATGAAGGCATCCGCCTTATTCTCACCCGTGAAGGCCAGATTAAGCGGCATATCGGCAATGTACGTACGATGTCCAGCCTCAGCCAGCTTCGCAGCCAGCAGTGAATAGCTCTCAGGCTCTACCAGCCCCCCAGGGTACAAAATAACCGAAGGAAGCTTAGCCTCCCCAGCCGGATCGAACCTGAAGCCCCCCTTCACTTCCGCTACCTTAACGGCGTCACTTCCAGCCATCGCCGCCTTCGCTTCCGCCGAAGGCGGGTAGAGCAGAATCTGATAAGCGATAACCCCTGCAACGACAAGTACGGTTACAATAACCCCAAGCCATACAAGCACCCTCTTCCATAGGGCTCTCTTAGGCTTGCGCCTGCGGTTGCCCCTCTCTCTCATGAGAGCTTCAGCCATCTCGTCTCTCTCCATTTCCTCTAGGTGAACAGCGCATACCGCTGCCCCATCCCTCTATACACGCAGCCTGGACAAGAGCCCTGCTGACCACTTCATGTATCAACAGAACTCTTCTGTATGAGCTTGCCTTCCAATTACGCTTACTTCTGCACCGCAACCGCCTGAGGATGCTCATCACTCACCAGCGCGAGCTCCGCTGCTGCCGCATTGGACCGCACCTGCTCCGGGCTCTTGCAGCCTGGAATGACGCTCGTTACGGCCGGATGCTGCAAGCACCAAGCTAGCGCCCACTCCGCCATCGGAACACCCGCCGGCACTTCATCACGCCCAATCTGCTCCACGGTCCGAAGCACATCAGACTTATATTGCTCATCATGCCGGTAACGCACATCATTCGCTTCGAACTTAGCACCCGGCTTGTACTTCCCGCTCAAGTATCCGCTGGCCAGCGGCACTCTGGCCAATACACCAAGGTTCTGCCTCTCACAGGAGGCGAACACTCTCTCCTCCGGCTTACGATCCAATCGGTTGTAGACCACCTGAATAGCGCCTGCTCCTACCTTCGTCGCCGCATCCGTCTGATGCACATTGTCATTGCTTCCAATAGAGATGCCCAGGTGGCGAATCTTGCCTGCTTGCACCTGCTTGTCCAGCAGTGTCCATAAGGCATCGTTGTCGAACTGCTCATCCGAGCCGGAGTGGAATTGATAGAGGTCAATATAGTCGGTACGCAAGGCTGTAAGCGAGTCTTCCAGCTGCTTCAAGACTTGCTCAGGCTGCCACTGCTGACTGCGCTCGAGATGTCCCGTGAAGTGATGTCCGAACTTCGTCGCAATAATCCAATCCCCTCTTGAAGAGCTTCCGCTGGCCAAGTACCCGCCAATAAGCTCCTCCGACAGATGGTCGCCATAGCATTCCGCCGTATCAATCAGGTTAATGCCGACATCCTTCGCCTGATCCAGAATCGCGTTCACCTGCCCCTGCGTGAAGTCCATGCCCCACTCCCCGCCGAACTGCCAAGTGCCTATTCCAATGACCGATACATCCAGACCTGTCCTGCCCAGCTTGCGAACCTTCATGACCATACTCCTCCCAGTCTTCGCCTCCAACCTTAGTGGAAGCTTATTCCCATCCATTATAATCCAATGCCACTTGTATTAACAAAAAAAGAGCCGCTCCCGGTCCAATCCCCCCGAAAGCAGCCCTTCTAATCAAATGGCAGCCTTAGCTGCGCGATAAGCTTCTATATAAGCAGCAGACTTCTTCTCAATAAGGGAGAAGTCTCCACTCTTCACGGCATCCTTCGTCAGGTCGGAGCCGATGCCGACCGCTACTGCGCCAGCCTTAATCCAATCGGCAAGATTGTCCAGCGATACGCCGCCTGTTGGCATAATGTTCGCCTGCGGCAACGGCCCCTTAATGGAAGGAATGACACTCGGCGAGTACAGATTGCCCGGGAACAGCTTCACGATATCCACGCCAAGCTCAAGCGCACTCTGTATCTCATGAATCGTCATCGTGCCCGGCATGATCGGTACAGCATATCGGTTGCACAAGGTAATGGTTGCCGGATTAAGCGCAGGCGCCACGACATACTCGGCCCCAGCCAGGATGGCTGCTCTAGCCGTCTCAGGATCGAGCACCGTACCTACTCCGATGATGGCGAAGCGGTCGTCCTCTGGCGATACGGCGGATGAATATTCACTCGCCAGCACCTCGATGGCACGCAGTGCCCCGGGAACGGTCATCGTAATCTCAATGGCTTTGATGCCGCCTTTAATAGCATGCCTAGCCATCGCTGCAACTTCCTCCGCCGAATCGGCGCGAAGCACGGCAACGACGCCTGCATTCGTTAATTGCTGCAAGATTCGTAGCTTTTTCACTAGTAAGTAGCCTCCTTAATGAATAACAGCGTTAACATTCCATCTATTAGTAGATTATAGCACGACAGCCAGCCAGCAATCGTTGTAAAATCCCGCGTTCACGGAATTTGCACATTTCCTGCACATAATTACCAGCCGAGCGAACCATACTACGCCGTAGATAATTCCTAATGGAAGGTGCTGGTAACGAAAATGGACAGTGTCGTACTTGCCCGAGCTTTGTTTGGCAGCTCGATGGCTTTTCATATTATTTTTGCAACGCTGGGGGTCGGGGTGCCGCTCATGATTGTATTCGCTGAGGTGATGGCAGGCGTGACGAAGAATCCGGACTACTCCATCATGGCTAAGAGGTGGACGAAGGCGCAGGCGATTCTGCTTGGCGTTGCAATTCCTTCCGGCACAATCGTAGGGGTCATGCTGTCGCTGCTGTGGCCAGGGTTCATGGAGATTGTCGGACAAGTCATCGCGGTGCCGTTCCAGGTCGAGATCTGGGCATTCTTCCTCGAAGCCCTCTTCATGTCCATCTATATCTATGCCGCGGACAGGCTCTCGCGCAAGCTGCGTATCTTCAGCGTCATCATGGTGTCGCTCGGGTCGGCCGCTTCAGCCGTGCTCATCACGAACGTGCATGCATGGATGAATACGCCGCGGGGCTTCAACATGGTGAATGGCAAGGTGACGGATGTGAATCAGTGGGCTGCCGTGTTCAACCCGAGCTTCGCTGTGACGGCTATTCACGTCGTGGCTTCCGCCTTCATGACGGGCGCATTCTGCATCGGATCCATAGCGGCGTATAAGCTGCTCAAGAAGGACAAGACCGAGCGCGAGCGTGCCTACCACCGCCGCAGCCTACAGCTGGCGCTGGCTGTCGGCTTCGTCTGCTCGATGGCGACCGCGGTCAACGGGCATTACACCGCGCAGATGCTTCACAATTACCTGCCGCTGAAGCTTGCCGCGGCTGAAGGGCTGTTCGAGACGACGGACTATGCGCCGCTCGAGATTTTCGGCAGGACGAGCGTCGAGGAACAGCGAGTGGTTAATGGCATTAAGGTGCCTTGGGCGCTGAGCTTCCTAGCGACGGATCGGTTTGACGGCGTCGTGAAGGGGCTGAATGATTTTCCAAGGGAGCTGTGGCCCCCTCTGTACGTTCACACCTTGTTCAACGTGATGGTTATTATCGGAACGGTGCTGATCGGGCTGTCGTTCCTCGGGCTGTTCATCCTCTACATCCGGCGAAGGCCGCTTCCGAAGTGGCTGCTCGCTGTGCTGGTCATCGGCGGGCCGCTGTCGATTATCGGCATTGAGACGGGGTGGGTGTTCAGTTGTACCGGCCGCCAGCCTTATGTCATTAGCGGCATTCAGTTCACGGCGGATGCGGCCACGAGGTCGAAGGATATCGGAGTACTGTTCGCTCTGTTCATCGGACTGTATGTGCTCTTAATGTTCCTGACGATCTTCGTCATGCGATTCTACTTCAAGAGAAGGCCGGTCGCACGCGAGCTGACCGCCACGGAAGGGGCTTGATAGAGGATGGATAATCCGACGATTGCCATCTCGATCCTGTGGGCGTTCATCTTCGCGTATGCGATACTCGGCTCCGTCGACTTCGGGGCCGGATTCTGGGCGCTCATCTATGACCGGAACAGTGGGGATACGAGGGCGGCGCAGATCGCCAACCGCTACCTGTCCCCCTCATGGGAAGTGACGAATGTGTTCCTCGTGCTCATTGCCGTCGCGCTCGTCGGCTTCTTCCCGCGCGCAGCCTTCTGGTTCGGCACGGTACTCATCGTCCCGGTCTCGCTCGTGCTCATCCTGCTGACGGTGCGAAGCAGCTTCATGGTGTACAGCTACTCGACGAAGCGCTACAGCCGCTTGCTGCGCTGGATCTCCGGGCTGACCGGCGTGCTCATCCCCGGCCTGCTGCTCAGCGTGCTGCCCGTCTCGCTTGGCGGCTTCGTCGAGGTCGACCCGGGCCAGCAGCCGTACCTGCTGTTCGGCAAGCTGCTCAGCTCACCGACCGAATACGCACATCTCGCGTTCGGCATCGCATCCGAGCTGTTCCTCGCTGCCTTGTTCCTGTCCGACTATGCGCACGAAGCAGATGACATCTCCACTTACCGTGTCTATCGCAAGTCGGCGAAGGTGCTTGGTCCGCTGACGCTAGTCACCGCTGTGCTGGCTACCTATACGATGGCGCCTGAGGCGGAATGGATTGTCGAGGGCATTCAGGCCCATTGGCCGTGGTTCCTCGCCTCCATCGTCTCCTTCGGCATCGGCTACAGCGCCCTCTGGTGGCCGAAGAAGGCCGGTGCTCCCGGCAGGCCGCGCATCGCGATTACGTTCGTCATCGGCCAGTACTTCCTCGCCAGTATCGGTTACGGCATGGCGCATCTGCCTTATCTGCTCTACCCGCATCTGACAATTGACCAAGCGGTGACTAATCCGTCCATCTTCCGCGCGCTGCTCATCTCCTACTCGCTCGGTGTAGCAGTGCTCGCTCCAGGCTTCTACTTGTTCTGGCGCCTGTTCCTGAAGGACAAGAAGTATATCGGCAAGGGACCCGATGCTGAGGGCAGTGTGAAGTAGAGATGAGCAAGGGTACTTCGTGTAGGTGACAGCAAGAAAAAGACGACTTCAAGCGCGAGAGTATCCCCTCCTGCACTTCAAGTCGTCTTCTCTGTCTGAGCTGCTGCTGCTGCCGTCGCCGCTTCCAGCCGGCCAACCCTGTATTCGTAATTGCTTGCGCACAGCTGGAGCAATGCCAGCTTCAGCCCGCGCTTCGGGTGAACGATGCGCGGCGCATACCCTCTGCTCCGGCGAAGCGCAGCTCGGACCATGCGAATATTGCTCACGCTGCTTACAATAATCTCATCCGGCAGCGTCTCTCGCTCCAGGTAATAGCTTGCGAGGAAGCGGTCATATGCCGCTAAGGATTCCTTCTCTCCAGTATCCCCAGATGCATCCGCATCGCTCCCATAACCTATCGGAGCCTCGTCCGCAACGCCAGACGATTCCACATCGCATTCAGTACCTGCCCGCTCTGCAGCTGACTTCACAACTCCAGCTTCACAGCTCTCATCCTGTACAGGACCGTTGCTCGCTTCCGCTGCCCCTGAACCCTTCCAAGGCAGCAGCCGCATCTCACGCAGCATGCCCTCTTGCACCGCAGCAATCAGCACGCCTGAGGAGCCGAAGTAGACGACCTCTTGGCTTAGTGTGCCCTCACGGTCTACAATCTGCTTCGCCGGCTTCCGCTCCAGGATGCGAATATGCTCGAGCAAGCTCCCGGCCTGCTCGAATTCCAGCCGCTCCGCATGCTCCTCCATCTTCGCCTTCATGACGCGGATGAGCTCCTCGCCCCTGTTGCTCAGCAGCTCAGCGGCCTCATTCACCCGCCCGCGATACTCCTCCTCGCTAATCATCCCTTCGCACACCCCGCTGCAGCGGCCGAGATGATAGAGCAAGCAGACCCGCTTCGGCATCGGGTCACAGGTCCGCAGCCCATAGTGGGCAATGAGGAACTCCATGAGCGCCGTTCGGAACTGCCTGCTCTTGAACGGCCCAAGTCGTCTCACAGGCGGCTCACTGGAAGGGGCCGCGATGCTCGTCGACGCTCCCATAGCTCTCCCTGTGCGCGAGGCACCTGCAGTCTCTGTGCTCAGCGCCTTCGCAGCTCCCACCGCTCTCTCCGCACGCTCAGCATCTGCAGCTCCTGAGCTCCCTGCCTTCGCAGCAACCCCAGCTACGCCCCCTATTCGATTCCGCTTCCGGTAATGCACACCCAGTCTCGGATACCGTTCCTCCGTCAGATGCAGGTAGGCATATCCACTGTTCTCGCGACGCAGCGCGCGGTTGTATGGCGGCTTGTGCAGCTTGATCAGATTATTCTCGAGCAGCAAGCTCTCGTCCTCATTGTTCACGAGCATAATCTCAATATCCGCGACCTCGCTAACGAGCTGCTGCAGCCGCCGAACCTTATGCCGCTGGTGGAAGTACGACCCTAGACGAGCCCTCAGCCGCTTCGACTTGCCAATATACAGAATCTTGCCTTCCGCATCCTTCATGATGTAACAACCTGGTGCTTCCGGATAGTCAGCCGCCCGATATTGGAAGCTCACTCGCTACACCCCCCGGCTTCTAGCCGAATGGTGATAAGCTGCCCACTTCTGCAATAAGACATCGAGCTCACTCATTCGAATCGGCTTCGACAGGAAGTCCTGCATCCCGCTAGCCAGACAGGTCTGCCGGTCCTCTTCACGCGCGAAGGCTGTTACGGCCACAATGACTGGGGCAGCAGCAGACTGCACCTCAGCTTGCTGCGTAATGATGCTCGCAGCTTCCAGCCCGTCCATGACCGGCATCTGAATATCCATCAGAATAAGATCATAATGAACCTTCATCGCGGCATGAACGGCAGCCTCTCCATTCTCCACTAGATCCGCCTTGTACCCCCGCTTCTCCAGCACCTTCAGGAGCAGCGTCTGATTCACCGCGTTATCCTCAGCAACCAATATACGCATAGGACCGTATCTCGGAGCATCCGCTTGCTCAAGGGCAGGAGAGGCTTCTCCTCCCCCGATTCGTTCCACTTGAGGGGGAGGAGCATCGTCCACCTCATCCACAATCAAGCGCTCGAACGGCATATCGAAGTAGAAGGTCGAGCCTAAGCCTTCCTTGCTCTCGACGTCGATAGTGCCGCCCATGAGCTCGACGAGTTTTTTGCTAATGGATAATCCGAGACCTGTCCCTCCGTACTTACGGTTAATGGAAGGATGCAGCTGAGTGAACGACTGGAACAGCTGGCCCTGTCTCTCTAGAGGAATACCAATTCCGGTATCTCGCACTAGGAAGTTAAGATAGACGAGCTTCCCATCCTGCAAGCTATTCGGCTTCAGCTCAATGTTGACCCAGCCGGATTCGGTGAACTTGACCGCATTGCCGACCAGATTGACAAGTACCTGCCTGAGGCGCGCTTCATCTCCGATGACAACCGCAGGCGCATTAGGTGCTATCGTATACGAGATGGCAATCCCCTTCTCATACACCTTGGCTGAGAATAACTCGACGACCCCCTTCAGCAAGGGCTGCAGTTCAATTGGCTCGTGAGCCAGCACCATCTTGCCTGCCTCAATCTTGCTGAAGTCAAGAATACCGTTCAGCAGCTGAAGCAGCGACTCACTGCTATGGGTAATGATCTGGGCATAGCTCTGCTGCTCCTCATCCAGCTCAGTATCTGTCAGCAGCGAGGTCATACCGATAATGCCGTTGAGAGGCGTGCGAAGCTCATGGCTCATGATGGCCAGGAATTCAGACTTCGCCCGATCCGCACGCTCTGCGGACTCCTTGGCTGCGATAATCTCCTTCTCATCGGTCATATCCCGATACACAATAACAGCACCCTTGCTGACTCCGCCCTCCAGCAGCGGGGTGACTCGGTATTCGGCCAGGAAGCTTGATCCATCCCTCCTCCAGAATACTGCTTCCTTGGTCCGGTAGGAGCGGCTCTCCCTAGCGGCCCTCAGTATAGTCGAGTCTCCGAATGTATACGCACTTCCATTCGCCCTCGTCTGCTCCATCAAGCCCAGGTATGAGCCTCCCAGCATCTCCCGCCGATTGGTATAACCAAGCTTAGCCGCCCCTGCCGGATTAATGAACAACGTCCGTCCTTCGGTATCAATGACGAGGATGCCTTCGGACACCGAATTCAATATGAGTGCATTCTCATTGCTCAGCTTCTCAATCTTCTCTACATAACGCTTCTGATCAGTAATATCACTAGAGATGCCATATACGCCTACGATCTGTTCATCTACGATAATCGGAATATTCGCTACGCTAATGTCCACATCATGGCCATCCTTGTGAACAATCGTTATCTCGTAATTCTGCGGATAGCCTAATGCTGCCTGATTGAAGTGGTAGAGGGTCTTCGGAAGATCCTCCTCCTTCACAATGGGACCGAAGTACATGCCGATCAGCTCATCGAGCGTATAACCGGTCAGCACCTCCAGATTCGCATTCGCGGTCAAGTAATCCCCGTTCAGGTTCATGGAATAGACTGCGGCCGGATTGTATTCGAACATCGACTTGTACCGGCTCTCGCTCTCCTTAAGCTGTCGCTCCGCTTCCTTGCGTGCCGTAATGTCACGTGAGATCGCCACAACCTCCTCTGCCTGGTTGCGGTCATCGACGATATAACGGCTGGTCGTCTCGAACCAGACGTAGCTGCCGTCCTTGCGCCGGAAGCGGAAGGTAATCGTCTCCGAGCCTTGCCCGGATTGGTTCTGCACCAGATAGCTCTGCACCTTGCCCACATCCTCAGGATGGATGAAGCCAAGTCCAGATCGACCGACGATCTCCTCAGGCTCATAGCCTAGAATGCTGCGGCTTGCCGGAGAGGCGAACAGGAAGGTCGCCTCTTCATTGACTGCATGTCTGGAGATGAAGTCGAGGGAGCTGTCGGTAATTAAGCGATAATATCGCTCACTCTCTCTTAATCTCTCTTCCATCAGCTTACGCTCTGTAATGTCCTGAACAAGCGCCAAGAAGTGGAACGGCTTGCCCTCCGAGTCCTTCGTCACCTCCCACTGACCGCTGACGATCCGAATGGAGTCATCCGGAAGCACGATGCGGAAGGCAATGTCCCCAGCGGATGAACCGCGCATTTCCTTCCTAATTGCATCCCTTACTCGCGGAGCATCCTCCTTGTGAATGCTGGAGATTAAGGCGGAATACCCCTTCTCAACCGAGTTGATAGCGTAGCCGAACAATCGACAGGCTTCCTCTGAGAACACCATTCGATTCGTCAGGAGATCCCAGTCTACCGTCCCGATGTGGGCAATGCGCTGCGCCTCAGCCCACTTACTCTCCA
Organism: Paenibacillus sp. GCM10023252; assembly: GCF_042653305.1. Lineage (NCBI taxonomy): Bacteria > Bacillati > Bacillota > Bacilli > Caryophanales > Paenibacillaceae > Paenibacillus > Paenibacillus sp. GCM10023252. The sequence goes on along the minus strand of NZ_JBHSHW010000037.1, from coordinate 12,831 downwards.
GCTTGCGCCGCTCAGTGATGTCCCTGCCAATAGACAGCACGGTCTTCACACGGCCATGCTCATCCAGCACCGCACGCGACAGAATCTCAATCCACAAGTAATGCCCGTTCTTGTGCTTCACTCTGCGAATCATCCGGTTCGTATCTAAGTTCAGATGACCTAGCTCGTTCGTCTCCAGCACATCATCCGGATGGTAGAAGGCCATTCGATTGCTGCCCTGCATATATTCCAAGTCATACCCCAGCTGTGTCTCGACAGAGGGAGAGCTGTAATGGATCGTACCGTCAGGGGAGCTGAATGAGATCAGATCAGGGATGTAATCCAGTATTAACTTGTACATCTCCTGCTCTGCCTTAAGCTTCAGCTCAGCTTCCCTCTCAGTTGTCATATTCCTGATGTGGGTAATGAGATACCCCGGCAAGCCTGCCTCAGCCTCATAGATGAGCTGTACATGAAGCGTGGCCCATATGATATGACCTTCCTTATGCACATATCTCTTCTCGAAGGTATAATCGCCAGTCTCCGACTTCATCATCTCCTGTGTATAGCTCGGCTTCCACAGGTTAATATCCTCCGGGTGGGTAATATCGTTGTACGTGAGCTGCAGCAGCTCTTCCTCTGCGTACCCCAGCATGGTGCAGAAGGCGGGGTTCACGAGAAGGAACTGGTTAGCCCCCACTTCCGATATGGCAATCCCATTAGGAGAATGTTGATACACTACTCTGAAAATATAATCTAAATCAGGCTGCTTCGTCGTCATGGCTATACCCCCTAGAACAGACACGCCCTTCCACCTGCATGGGTTAGAAGGGCGCGCTCATTATGATAGACTTCGGCTGTGTCAGCCGCTTCGCTTAGAAAGCCCAGTTCCCTTGCAGGAAGATCGGCTCCTTGCTGCCATCCGCTGCAATTCCATGAATATCCATGTCTGCAGCGCCGATCATGAAGTCCACATGGGTCAGGGACGTATTCAGGCCCGCTCTCTCAATCTCGTCCTTGGACATCTTCTTGCCGCCTTCCAGACAGAAGGCATAGGCGGAGCCGATGGCCAAGTGGTTGGAGGCATTCTCGTCAAACAGCGTATTGTAGAACAAGATGTTGGAATCGGAGATCGGCGACTTGTGCGGGACAAGTGCGACTTCTCCCAGGTAATGCGAGCCTTCATCCATATCCACTAGACGCTGAAGCGTGTCCTGGCCCTGCTCCGCTGTCACGGATACGATGCGGCCATTCTCGAACGTCAGGGAGAACCCGTCAATAATGTTGCCGCTGTAGCTGAGCGGCTTCGTGCTGCGAACCGTTCCGTTCACGCCGTTCCTGAGCGGAGCCGTGAATACTTCTTCGGTTGGCATATTCGCCACGAATGTCTCGCCATTCGCATTGACGCTGTCCGCCGCCACCCACAGATGACCTTCCGGCAGCTCGATCGTCAGGTCAGTGCCTTGCGCGGTATAGTGAAGCGCCTTGAACTTCTTCTTATTCAAGTAATCCGACTTCTCGTTGAGATTCTGAATATGCTTCTGCCACAGACCGACCGGATCCTCCTGATCTACGCGCACGGTGAACAGAATCGCATCCCATAGCTTCGCAATCTGCTCCTCCTGCGGAAGATTAGGGAAGACCTTCGCAGCCCATGCCACGGATGGCACGGCTACGATGGACCAGCTGAACTTGTCGGCTTGCTGATACTCACGGTACTTGGCCATTGCTGCTGCATAGGTCTTCTGGAAGTTGGTAATTCGCTCAGGAGCAACCCCCTTCAGCAAGTCTGGATCAGAGGAGACGACATGGAGGATTGCAGCGCCGTTCTCCACCAGCTCCAGCATCTCGCCGGCATACCACGTGTGAGGAAGCAGGAAGGATTCATCTGGCGCCAGGTCGTATCTGAGGCGGGTGACTGTCTCGTCAGTCCAGTTGACTTTCACCAGCTTCGCCCCAGCTTCATATCCCTTGCGAACTAGCAAGCGGATGAATTCTGCGGATTCAATGGACCCCACGATGACAAGCGTCTGTCCTTGCTGTACGTTAACGCCCACCTTCACGGCTAGCTCTGCATATTTATCTAATTTTTGTCCGAATTCCATCAGTTAAGTTCCTCCTTCATCTATGTACATCTTAATTACCGCTATCTTCTTCTGTCATTTTACCGTATATCTGCCCCTATTCCAAATGGATAATATAGTGGCAGCTGCCATGGCGATGGCGGTGGAGGAGGATTGGTCAGAAAGGTACTAGCCCTAGCTAGATGAGTCGTTGTACACTCGGAGTACATGTACACTTACATATATTATCCTCATGATAGGAGTTGGTTGAACGATGGCTATGATGCAATGTCAGTTCTTCTCGGAAGTGCTTAGCTTGAATACAACGATGACGGTCATTCTTCCTCAGCAGACGTCGAATCAGATCGGAATGGAGGGGAAGCAGTCGGCGGGCAGAGAGCGCAAGCATCCTGTATTATACTTGCTGCACGGCTACTCCGATGACGATTCCATCTGGCTGCGCCGGACTTCCATCGAACGTTATGCGGCAGCGCTAGGTATTGCGGTCGTTATGCCGCAGGTTCACCAGAGCTTCTATACCGATATGGCTTACGGCAACCGGTATTGGACCTTCCTAAGCGAGGAGCTCCCGGCCCTTGCCCGTTCGTTCTTCCCGCTGTCGGAGGCTCGGGAGGACAACTTCGTCGCCGGCTTGTCCATGGGCGGTTACGGCGCATTCAAGTGGGCGCTTCGCCACCCCAATCGCTTCGCAGCAGCAGCGAGTCTCTCCGGCGCGCTGGACATGGCGCACCCGGAGCCGCTCATCGGGCTGAATCCGTCACGCGAGCCGCTATTGCGCCTCATCTTCGGCGAGAAGGCCGCCGCCTCAGGCGAGGATGATCTGCTCTGGCTGCTGGAGCAGAGCAAGAGCGCCGACGCTGACAGCCGTGCGGCGGCTAGCGGCTCCGCGGCGGGCAGCTCGAGGGCTGGGGGATCGGCGACTGACAGCCGTGCGATGACTAGCGGATCGGTGGCTGGCGAATCGGCAACTGGCGAATCGGTGGCTGTGGCTGGCAGCTCGATGGCTGGCGGTAAGCTCCCGATGCTATACCAGTGCTGCGGCACGGAGGACTTCTTGTACGGGCATAACGTGGCCTTCCGGGATGCCTGTCTAGCAGCAGGTACGTTCGAGCTTACCTACGAAGAAGGTCCCGGCAACCACGAATGGGGCTACTGGGACCGCAAGATTCAAGATGTGCTGGCATGGCTGCCTATTAGGCGAGGCTAATCAACTGTGATAATAAGCTAGCCGCGGAGCATACCGCGGAACGCGATGCGCCTCTATGGCTCTGGGATAACAATCCCAGTACCCATAGAGGCGTATTTTCATATGCTCCAAGGCTATCTGAGTATCCCTCTCTCCCCCTCCAGCAGTCGACGTCTCTTCCCACACAGACCGCGCTAACCCGGACCTTTGTACCCACCCCATTAACTGGAAGCTAGCTTCCAGTCTTCACAATATCCATACATTACCAAAATAATCGGATAACACTTCCCTGTTAATCTAGCTGAGGTTGTACAAAAGGACCAGCTTATGGGTCCATGTACTTAAGAAGCGGCTTGGGAGGGATTCAGCCCATCAATTCAGACGACGCGGGCTGTCGAAGAATGTATTTTTATTAACCAATAAAAATAAATAGCCAATGAAAGGTGACATCCATTCCATGCAAATGAAAAAAGCTCTAGTCATCTCCGCACTCGCTACAGCGCTTAGCGCAACTTCAGTCAGCACCGCTGCTCTTGCTCAGTCCTCCCAGACTACTCAGACATCTATCGAGCAAACTATCTATTCCGTGAACGGCAAAGACGAATCGCTGCGCACCATCGTATCTGGCGACATCATCCTCACTTCGGTCCGCGACCTGAGCAATGCGCTCGGCGCAACTGTAACTGCTGCTAACGGTACGGTAACCGTTCAATTCAAGGAAGAGACACTGGTTCTAACCGCTGCTTCCGAGGAATTCTCCATCACTAAGGTGAACGGCTACAACTTCGTCGCTGCTGATGCATTCGCTGAAGCTCTAGGCGTCACTTACTCGGACAAGGATGGCAAGCCTTCCCTCTCATCGGCTGATCTGCTTGAAGCCGTCGAGACCTCACGCTTCCTGGCAAGCGGTCAACTGCTCGTAACCAAGACAACGGACACTGGGCGCACCGATTACATCGTGGATGCAGCAACCGGCGAATATAAGGAGCTGTTCACCTCTGCAGACACTTCTGAGCTGGTCATCTCCCCGAGCGGCGAGCAAGCGGTCTACTCCGATGCAGAAGGCAAGGTCTACTCCCTTGACCTGAGCAGCAAGCAATCCAAGCTGCTTAGCGAAGACCTGACGATCAAGAACGAGCTGCAATGGTCCGCCGACGGCTCATCCCTGTACTTCCTGCAAGGTGACAAGAGCTCTGTGATTGCGAAGATTACCGTTGCTGACGGAACGGTCTCCAAGGTATTGGAAGACAAGGTAGACTACAAAGCCAATCTTAGAGTATCCGCCGACGGCAAGAAATTCTTCTACAACGTGTTCAAGCAGCCAAAAGTAACGGCAGATGGTACGAAGGATGTTGAGCTGGACGATGTAGCCATTGATGCTACCGGCACAGAGCCGCAAGTGTACAGCTATGATGCTTCGAATGCCACGAACAAGCCTGTTCAGCTAACGACTGAATCAGAAGACAAGGTATTCCTGGAACTGCTCGCTGACGGCAGCAAAGCGTTCTTCGTCAGCCTGAGCAACAATGAGGAAAGTACAGGAAGACTGTTGTCCGTAGACAGCAGCAAGCAGATTACAACGGTGTTCAAGGATAGAGATGTGTACCAGCTAGTGAACAACGGCACCAAGCTGTATCTGCTCACGGCAGGCGTTGGTGCGACGAGCAATATCTACGAGGTTGACCCAGCAACTGGCCAGAGCAAGCTGCTAAGAGTGGTCAAGGATACCGTATCCGAGATTGTTGTATCCAAGGAAGGCTCCATCGTCGTGGTCCAGGATGGCGTGCTGCGCGTCCTAGTCGAAGGCAAGTGGCTGAACCTGACGAAATAATCAATTATCCCAACCTCAAGACCCATTAACCTTAAAGGAGATTACAAACTCATGAAATGGTTCAAATCAATCGCAATGCTGGCCTTGCTTGCTGTGTTCACCCTTAGCTCCGTCCATATCCCAACTGCTGAAGCGGCAAGCAAGCTTAGCGGCAAGATCGTCATTAACGGTTCCTCTGCCCTCCTGCCTCTTACTCTTCAAGCTGCTAATGAATTCAAGAAGCTTCATCCTAAGGTGAAGATCTCTGCTTCCGCAGCTGGTTCCGTAACCGGTCCGCAAGCGGTCCGCAAGGGCATCGCTAACATCGGCGCAGTAGACTGGGACGCGTCCAAGGACGTTCCTGGCTTCAAGAAGTTCGAAGGCCAAGTGCCGCACAAGGTTGCTGTCATCCCGTTCGCAGCCGTTGTGAACAAGAGCGTATCGGTAACGACGCTTACGAACAAGCAGCTTCAGGGCATCTTCTCAGGTAAGATTACGAACTGGAAGGATGTTGGCGGCAAGGATGCGAAAATCATCGTCGTTAACCGTACCTTCGGCTCAGGCACACGCGTTAACTTCCAACAGAAGGCGCTGCTTGGCACGGCCTTCATGACGAAGGGCGACAACTATAAAGAAGTGAAAACAAGCGGCGACATGAAAACCGCGATCGAGACTACACCTAACGCCATTGGATACATGGACCTTGCCTATGTAACAACGAAGATGACCGCTCTGAAAATTAACGGCGTTGCTGCTACAGAAGCTAACGTTGTGAACGGCAAATACAAAGTATGGGGCTATGGCTACTACATGACGAAGGGCCAGCCGACGGGCGCAACGAAGGAATTCATCGCTTATGTTCAGAGCGCGAAGTTCCAGAACGGTTCGCTTAAGAAGCTGAAGTTCATACCAATCTCCGCTATGAAATAAGCAAGCGAGTGACTCTGATTAGGATACATCGCTTGTCCGATTGATACCATGAAGGAGCGGCCGGCTTGTACGCCTCTAGGCGACTTGCTGGCTGCTCTTTATTGAAGGAAGGGATCGAACGCTTATGTTAGAAAGTGCACCTGCAAGCAGGCCCGCTGCCGCAGCGGAGCTGGGAGCAAGCTTGCTGTCCGGTTCAGGCAAGGCCTTAGACCGCAAGACCAGGCTGTTCCTGGCTAACCGGCTGTTCCGTTACATCTGCACCGGCTGTGCCATATTCGTCTGCCTTATCTTATTCGCCATTCTGTTCCTCATGCTGCGAACCGGATCACTAACCTTTACCGACGTGTCATTCGCGGAGTTCTTCCTGTCTGCAGAATGGAATCCGGAGAACGAGCAGTATGGTGCACTTATTTTCATCTTCGGTACCTTCGCACTGACGCTCCTGACGCTAGTCATCTCTGTACCGATCTCGGTTATGATTGCGGTGTTCCTATCTGTATTCGTACCGGTCTGGATGCGGAATATGCTCCGGCCTGTGATGGACCTGCTCGTCGGCATTCCGTCGGTTGTGTATGGCTACCTCGGCCTGACTGTACTCATCCCTCTGCTGCGAGATGTGACCGGGATGGGGATGGGTGATGGTCTGCTTGCCGCAGCCCTCGTCCTGACGGTCATGGTGCTTCCAACGATTAGCCGAATTAGCGACGATGCCATTAGTGCTGTCCCTAAGCGGTTCAGCGATGCATCGTATGCGTTAGGCGGCACTCGATTCCAGACCGTCTGGAAGGTGCTTATCCCCTCTGCCCGGAGCGGTATTATGTATGCCGTCATTCTGGGTATGGCTCGCGCGATTGGCGAGACGATGGCTGTCGTCATGGTCATCGGCAATACGCCTCAGCTGGCGAATACACTATTCAAGCCCACATCCGTGTTAACGAGTAACATTGTTATGCAGATCTCCAATGTGCCGTTCGACTCCACTTGGAACTACGCCCTCTATCTGATGGGCTTCCTGCTGCTCGTTATCTCCTTGCTCATGATCGTCGCGGTTCGTTGGCTGCAGAAGAGAGGGATGGCATCGTAATGAATGATGTGAGAAGCGCCGCAACCACTGCTGGAAGCAGTACTATGTCCGCCGCTTCGTTCCGCAAGGGACGCAGCTTGAATCGGTTCAACAATAATGTCTTCACCGGGGTGATATGGGCTGCTGGAATAGGTATCGTCGCCTTCATCTTCGGGTTGCTCTTCCTTATTCTTCAGGATGGCTTACCTAAGCTGAGCTGGGGCTTCCTGTTCGGGTTGCCTAGCGAGATTGAAGAAGGCGGCGGGATCGGACCAGCCTTGTTCAACTCGTTCTATATTCTCGTGCTGTCGCTGCTCATTGCCGTTCCTCTAGGGATGGCAGCCGGAATCTATCTGGCTGAGTTCGCACCAGACAACAAGTTCATCGGCTTCATACGCATATGCGTGGAAGGGCTGGCCTCTGTTCCTTCCATTATATTCGGCCTGTTCGGCATCGCGATCTTCGTCGAGGCGTTCGAGATTGGCCTAACCATTATTGGCGGAGCGGTAAGCCTGGCGTTCCTTAACCTCCCCGTGCTGACGCGGGTGACCGAGGAGTCCATTCGTGCGGTGCCTTCTGAGCTGCGCAATGCTTCGTTCGCGCTGGGGGCTACTCATCTGCAGACGATTACACGTGCGCTCATTCCAGCCGGTTTGAACGGCATCATTACCGGGATCTGTCTAGTTGCGGGGCGCGCCTTCGGCGAGAGCGCGGTTATTATATTGACTGCTGGGGTAACCACCTCCGGCGAGATGTGGGACTTCAGCTTGTTCTCACCCGGCGAGACGCTGGCCGTCCACCTCTGGTATGTCCAGTCTGAGGCTATCGTTCCCGATGCCGGGGACATCGCACAGAAGGCAGCTGCGGTACTCGTATTCGTCGTTCTGCTCATTAACGTGCTCTTCCGCGTGCCCCTGTGGCTGAATTCGCGCAGAATGCGGGGGTAGGAGCGGGTAGGCGGAGCCTAGTGGAGCCTTGCGGAGCCCTGCGGAGCCCTGCGAAGCCTTGCGAGGCCTTGCGGAGCTTTGCGGAGCCTTGCGAAGCCTTGCGAAGCCTTGCGGAGCCTTGCGAAGCCCTGCGGAGCCTAGTGGAGCCCAGCGGAGCCTATACAAAAAAAACGTTAGTTCCTTAAGGGGAGCTAACGTTTTTTTGTACCATAGGAACCATTCTACCAGCCTAAGTCCAATGTCTTCCCTGTCTCGGCGAGCGTCTTGACGCTGCTAAGAATAACCGACCATCCCTCCCCAGCGTTCGCATAGGAAGGATTGTGGTCCTCCCATTGGTCTTGAATGAGCGTCAGCTTCGTGCACGCGCCGACCGGCTCAAGCCTAATGGTCACCCTTGTCTGCAGCTCGGCATGATTGTCGCGATAAGACGGACCTGGATGCTCCGTATAGCTGAATCTAACCTCTGGCTCGAAGGCCTGCACTTCCCCGTAGATGTGCACCGTCTCCGCTCCATCTTGTCCAGGGCCTACGTACTCTATCGAGGAGCCGATCTCGAAGGTGGAGCGAATCTCACAGCCGAACGTTGTTTTCCTCACCCCATCGGGCAGGATGAGAATATCCCATACCTCTCTGGGGCTTGCCCCAATATACAGTTGATAGTTCAGGTCTGCTAACATAGATGGATTACGCTCCTTTGCCGCCGAGTGTCTGAAGCTTCGTATGCTCCATCCCCGCGATAAGTGGTCTTGCTTGTGCAATGAGTGACTGCGTGTCTTCCATGGTGAGCGACTGGGCATGGGCCTCCGCACTGCTCCATACTTCAGTAATCCAGATAGCATCCGGCTCCTCGTCCGATATGCTGACGACATAGAGGTCACACCCCTCTACTTCCTTCAACTCCTCTGCTGCTGTTAACAAAAGATCAGCAAGCGCATCCCGCTTGCCTGCCTGAGCCGTGAACTTGCCTATCAATCCGAACTTCACACTCATACCGCCAGCCTCCTTCGCTGTTACCTGTTGATATAACCAGTATAGACCGCTATCCCTGACAGATACGGTCAGTCAAGGTGCAGCGGCTGTATAATCCATACGGGGGTGAATAATTCGTCCTCACTTAACATAGCTTGTAATGTACTCAACCTGCACAGGAGGTGGCTAAGCTTGCGATCCTTACCCTTCATCAGCTTGATTCTAGTCATAATTGGCGGCTTGAACTGGTTAATCATCGGACTCTTCGACCGCAACATTGTAGCAGAGGTGTTCGGGGGCACGGAGAACGACATCCTGCTCCGAATTGTCTACATCCTCGTCGGCGCCGCAGCTATATACTTGTTAGTTAACCTGTCGAAATACAGACGAATATAAAATGAGAACAGCCAGCGGGGTTCACGCCCTTGCTGGCTGTTTTTTGTCCTATCCACGCTCGCATGTCTTCGCTAGCTAACCAATAGGTGCAATTTATACCCTATCCACGCTCGCTTGACCTCGCTAGCTAACCAATAGGTGCAATTTTGGACCTCTGTCAAGAAAGTAGACACCTGTTATGCCGCTTTTCTCTTGTTAAATTTTGCAGCAAACTGGACTGGAGATAAGTAGCCAAGTGCACCGTGGATTCGTTTGCGGTTATAGAAAAACTCAATATACCTGTAAATCTCATCGTATGCCTGCTGTTTTGTTTTAAATCGTTTGCGGTAGACAAGTTCCTTCTTAAGCAAGCTATGAAATGACTCCATACAGGCATTGTCATAGCAGTTGCCTTTCCGACTCATGCTAGGCTTCATTTTATAGGTTTTAAGTTGTTGCCTATAATCATGAGAGGCATATTGACTCCCGCGATCTGAGTGATGAAGCAGCCCTTTTTTTGGTTTTTTAGCTACGTAAGCGTCTTGCAGGGCACCAAGTACTAAGTCGGTTGTCATACGGCTTCCAAGACGCCAGCCTACGATTTCGCGCGTGCAAAGGTCCAGGATGCTTGCTAGGTAGAGGCGACCTTCTCTGCAAGGAATATAAGTAATGTCCGCCACCCAAACCTGATTAGGTTTCTCTGTTTTGAAGGCTTGATTTAGCACGTTAGGAGCTATGGGTAAGTCATGGTTAGAGTCCGTTGTTTGTACCTTGTACTTATGAGAGACGCAGGACCGTATTCCAAGTTCCTGCATGTATAGGCCTACGGTCCGCTCGGAAACAGTAATATCTTCGTTGTGAAGGAGATAGGTAATCTTCGGAGCCCCATAGCACTGGTATGAATCGTGGTAATGAAACACAATTCTCTCCATTACCGCTAGCCTACGCAGTTCTTGGTTGCTTGGACCTGTGCTTTTCCATTTGTAGTAACCGCTGCGTGAAACGCCCATGACTTCGCACATCTTCTTCAAATTGAACTCAGAACAATGATCCTTTATGAACTGGAATCGTCGTTCTTTGGCTTGCTGAAGATGTGCACAGCCTTTTTTACAATCGCGAGCTCCTCTTCTACGTCAGTAATCCGTTTATCTCTTAAACGGAGTTCACGTTCCTGCTCTTTTAGGAGTTGCTCTAATTGACGGATACGGTCCATACTGGCTACCGATTCATTTTTGAATTCCCGATACTGTGCTTTCCAACCATGCAATGTCTTTGCGGGGATATCCAGTTCGAGGGCGATGTCCTCCACCGACTTTGTCTGCTCTTGCAGATACTTTACCGTCTGTTTCTTGAATTCTTCGTTATATCGTTTCCGTTGTTCACCCATTGTGAACACCTCCTATTTCATTCATTATCGAATTCTCTTAACGAGGTGTCCACTATTTATTCTACTTGCATTTACACCCTATCCTCACTCGCATGACCTCGCTAGCTAACCATTAAGTGCAATTTATACCCTATCCACGCTCACATGACCTCACCAGCTAACCAATAGGTGCAATTTATACCCTATCCTCACTCGCATGACCTCGCTAGCTAACCATTAAGTGCAATTTATACCCTATCCACGCTCGCTTGACCTCGCTAGCTAACCATTAAGTGCAATTTATACCCTATCCTCGCTAGCATGACCTCGCTAGCTAACCAATCTAAGAAACTAAATTGTTCACTTAGCTCCGTGGACAATACCGTTTTTAGAGGGACCTAAGTAGTAACCATTTTTGCACCTATTACAGCTTACCAGTCGTCGCTGGGATCGATTTGCACCTCATTCAGCTCGCCAGACATCGTCGGGCTCGATCTAAGTGTGCATCTGTGCACCTTCCCCACTCCGACCCGTCGGCTGTTACCACAACTCTCCATCGGTTGTTATTAGAGTCATTATAAATTACCATTAGAGAGTAAGTTCCATACTGCCTGATGGGAATCCATCAGATGAATGGACCAGAGACAACACATCATTCCCACAACTACAAGGAGGGATATTCCACTTGAGTTCCAACACTAAGCAAGTGCAAGCGTTGTTCGCTCCATTCCATTCGGCTAATCTGTCATTAGATAACCGCATCGTCATGGCACCTATGACGCGCGGGTTCTCGCCGGGCGGTGTGCCTGGGCAGGATGTAGCGGACTATTACCGCCGTAGGGCCGAGAACGGCGTCGGCCTCATCGTGACCGAAGGCACTCTGATTAACCATCCGGCCGCAGGTGGAAGCAAGAGCTGGCCTAACTTCTACGGCGAGGAAGCACTGCAAGGCTGGGCGAATGTAGTCTCCTCTGTTCACCAAGCAGGGGGCCGCATCGTCCCTCAGCTATGGCATATCGGCGTTACCCGTCCGCCTGGCACGGGTGCACATCCTGAGGCTGTAACTGTCAGCCCATCCGGCTATAATCTGGCTGGAGAGCACGTTGGCGAGCCCCTCTCCGAGGGTGAGATTGCCGATCTCATTGCCGCTTACGCGCAAGCTGCCGCAGATGCGAAGCGTATCGGATTCGACGGGCTGGAGCTGCATGGCGCTCATGGTTATCTCATTGACCAGTTCTTCTGGGGCGTAACCAACCGCAGAACCGACCGCTTCGGCGGAGATCTGCTCGGTCGCACCACCTTCGCTGCAGAGATTATCAAGGCTTGCCGTGCGGCCGTCGGTCCAGACTTTCCCATCATCCTTCGCTATTCCCAGTGGAAGTCAGACGCCTATGATGCTAAGCTAGCTGATACTCCTGCTGAGCTCGAACGCTTCCTGAAGCCGCTCACCGAGGCAGGCGTTGACATCTTCCACTGCTCGACCCGCCGCTTCTGGGAGCCTGAATTCGAAGGAGACACGGAGCTGAACTTAGCCGGTTGGACGAAGAAGCTGACAGGCAAGCCAACCATTACTGTTGGTTCCGTAGGGCTTGACGCAGAGTTCACCAAGCTGTTCAAGGAAGGCAAGGGAGCAGAGACGGCTAGCTTGGAAGGCTTGCTCGAGCGGCTGAGTCGCGGGGAATTCGATCTCGTAGCCGTCGGACGAGCTCTGCTCAACGATCCAACTTGGGTGGACAAGATTCGCGAAGGACGTGACGACGAAGTGCTTCCCTTCACACCGGAAGCAACCAAGACTCTTCACTAAATGACCAGAGATCCTGAGTTCGTAAGTTCGTGAGATCCTGAGTTCGTGAGATTCTGAGATCCTGAACTTGGGATTCAGGATGGTCAATCATGAATGTGACACAATCTATAGCTGCCGCGTGGCCAGTTAACGGAACTCACAGACCTTATTCGGATGTATATCGGCCTTCTGCGAGATCTTACGGAACTGAGCGCTCTTATATGCGTTGCAAAGCGAGGTTGAACGTCTCAATTGGCCCAATAAGCGCTCCTAGTTCCGTCCCTCGTATTTAAGGGGCTTTCTCACGAATGCTCACTCATTCGCAGGATTTCATTACAA